>JBOHXF010000287.1:0-5934 GCA_050737455.1 Opitutaceae bacterium
CGGCCGCGTTTGTACGACGTCACCGAGACCGTCCGCAGCCGTCGGCCAGACTCGCCGGCAGGAGGCCGCGAAGCTGGCGGAAAAGGGCGATGAGACGCTCAAGAAGGCCCGGTATCTCTGGCTGTGCCGACCCTTCCCTCCTCAGAGGCAACCCACACGATTCCGTGAAGAACCCATTGGTTTCAAAACAATGATTGACGCCCTGTAGTGCGTGTCATACAGTATGTACCGTACAGTGTACGAGCCACGCTATGATCCCACTCGAATCCCAATTCGAAAATCTCCGCCTCGAACTCCGGCGCGGCTGTCTGGTCCTCGCCGTCCTCGGCCAGCTCCGTCACGAGCACTACGGATACACGCTGCGCAAAGCGCTGGCCGCACGAGGCCTGGCCATCGACCAAAGCACACTCTATCCGCTGCTCCGCCGCCTGGAGTCGCAAGGGCTGCTGCTGAGCGAGTGGCGCGAGGAGGACAAGCGCGAGAAGCGCTTTTACCGGCTCTCGCCGGTCGGCAAGCGGATCTTCGGCCTGCTCATCGACGAGTGGAACGCGATCGACTCCGCGATCGGCAACATTCTTGAACGCACCAAATCGACAAAGGAGAACTGACCCCATGGAACTTCTCGACCGTTATCTCGAAGCCATTCGCAAGCACCTGCCCTGGCGCCGCCAGGACGACATCCTGGCCGAACTACGCGCCAATCTCGTCTCCCAACTCGAGGAGCGCGAGGCCGAACTGGGCCGCCCCCTCACGCCGAGCGAAAGCGAGGACTGGCTCCGCGACCTAGGCTCACCCGTTCAAATGGCCGCGCGCTACCAGTCACAGCAATACCTGATTGGCCCACAGTTCTTTCCGATCTACCTCGCGGTCATGCGAACCGCGCTGCTCTGGCTGGGCGCGGTTTATATCTGCATCTGGACCATTTCCGCCCTGACTACTGCCCATGCCGTCAAACCGGCGCTCGATATCGCATACTTTCTGCCGCTCTCCCTCTTTCTCACCGCCGCGGTCATCACCGTCGGCTTCGCCCTGACCGAGTTTCTCTCGCTGCACTTTCCCGGGCGGTTCGCGCGACGGGCCCCAAAGGGCGACGCGTGGTCGCCGGCCGGCCTGCTGCCGGTGCCGACCTCGGCCCAAAGGGCCGGTCCGCCCCGAACGCGGGCGGGCGCCATCGCGGGGCTTGCCCTGTGCGTGATTTTCCTGGCCTGGTGGCTGCTGGTGCCGTCCTATCCCTACGCCCTGCTCGGCCCTG
The DNA here is from genome assembly GCA_050737455.1 of Opitutaceae bacterium. GTDB lineage: Bacteria > Verrucomicrobiota > Verrucomicrobiia > Opitutales > Opitutaceae > Palsa-1447. The sequence continues at coordinate 1,253 of JBOHXF010000287.1, forward strand.
ACGCCGCACTCTGGCTGGGCTCACCTATTGAGTGCGCCCCAATCCTGATCTTCTTCTATTGGTGGATTGCCGCGACCACGGCGCTGCAGGCCTGCTGGCGGGCAATCGATTTGGCCCGGGGCGCCTGGGCGGGCCGCAACCGTTTGGAACAGCGCGTCATCTCCCTGTTCGGTCTGATTCCGACCATACTCATGGTCTCCGCCCGCGGCCACGCCTACCTCCGCCTCAGGCAACCTGCCCCGCACGGCTTCGATCCGGCCACGCTGGCCGGGTTGAATTCCTTCATTCACTTCTTCTCCTGCCTCGTTCTGGCGGTGCTGCTGCTCCACCTGGCCTGGGACTGCACACAATCGTCCCTCCGGTATTACCGCCGGCACGCCCCAGCCCACGCATGACCGAACATCGCCCGCATGCAGGGGGTGTCCGTGATGATTGTAAACCACGGATACACGTACCGGCCCGGTGGCACCCGCTTCCTGCCGTATTGCAACTAGCGAAGACGTGCTTGAGCCAGGGCTCGGCTCATTGGCCCCCCCGTCCCCCCGTCGCGGAGGAGAGCCCCGAAAATGGAGCGGGCGAAGAGACTCGAACTCTCGACGTCCACCTTGGCAAGGTGGTGCTCTACCAACTGAGCTACGCCCGCGGGAGGCGCCAGTAGGAGGTGGTCCCGGAGGCAGGTCAACCGGAATATTTAGGCTCTGCACATCAGAGCGCCTCAGCGGTCCATGACGTCCAATTCCGGCCACTGCGCGAGCTTCCGGTGAAGCGTGCGCCGGCTGATGCCCATCAGTTCGGCAGCCTTGGTGCGGTTGCCGCGGACCTTTAGCAGCGCTTCGCGCAGGAGCCGCTTTCCGTTCTCCTCCACCGACAGGGCGTTCCCCGGAGGCACCCCCGACGGCGCGTCGGCGACGGCCGCCAGGCGGGCGCGGTAGCGCGGATCGAGATCGTATTCGGTCACGCTGCCGCCGCGGCGGGTCACCACAAGACTTTCGCAAAAATTGCGCAGTTCCCGGATGTTGCCGGGCCAGGCATAGCCCTGCAGGGTCCACAGGGCGCCTGGTTCCAGCACGATCGGCGGCAGGCCGTTTTCCTCCGAGAATTGCTTCAGGTAATGGGCAAGCAGAAGGGGGACGTCCTCCGGACGCTCCCGCAGCGGCGGCAGGACGAGCCGCACGACGTTGAGTCGGAAGAACAGGTCCTCGCGGAACTTGCCCTCTTTGGCCATCTTTTCGAGGTCCCGGTTCGTCGCGGCCACGAGCCGCACGTCGAGCTCGATCGGTTTCTGGCCCCCCACCCGCTCGATCGCCTTGGTTTCAAGAAAGCGCAGCAGCTTGACCTGGGTCGCCGCCGAGATTTCGCTGATCTCATCGAGGAAGAGCGTGCCGCCGTCGGCCGACTCGAAGCGGCCGACGCGCCGTTCGGAGGCGCCGGTGAACGCGCCGCGTTCATGCCCGAAGATTTCGCTTTCGAGCAGACTCTCCGACAGCGCGGCGCAGTGGACCGCGATGAACGGCGCCCGGGAGCGCGGGCTGGCCTGGTGGACGGCCTGCGCGATCAGCTCCTTGCCCGTGCCCGATTCGCCCTGGATCAGGACGGTCGCCTTCGAGGGCGCAATCACCTTCACCTGCTCGACGATCGCCTGGAGCCGGGGCGACTGGCCGACGATCCCTGCGAAGCTGAATTTCTCGTCGAGCCGCTCGTTGAGCTGCTTCACCTCCACCTCGAGCGTCTTCGCCTTCAGCGCGCGCTGGATCAGGAGCTCCAGCCGCTCGATGTTGACGGGCTTGGTCAGGAAATCCACCGCCCCGCGCTTCATGGCCTCGACCGCCGTTTCGATGGTGCCGTAGGCCGTCATCATGAGGACCGCGGGCCGGCCGGGCAAGGTGAGCGCCCGGTCGATGACGCGGAGCCCGGATTTGCCCGGCATCCGCAGATCCGTCACGATCACGTCGAACGCCTGCACGTCCATCAGGTTGAACGCCTCGTCCGAACTGGCCGCGACGGAAACGTCGTAGCTCTCCGCCAGCGCCTGCTGCAACCCTTCGCGGGTGTGTTTCTCGTCGTCGACGATGAGCACGCTCGGCACCATAAGATAAAGGAGCCTATGCTGCGGATTTTGCGCTCCACTGCAAGCGCCGGCGCCCGATTCGGCCCGGGCCGCTTCCGTCTTCCCGCTGCTCCCCGGCGCCGCCGCTGCCCGCCGAGCGTACGGGCGGGGTCCGGAACCGCTACTTCGCCAGGCGCTCGACCATCGGCGCGAGCCGGCTCAGCCAGACGCTGGGGGGAGGGGAACGGTCGACCAGCGCGAGAAAGCGCTCGCGGCGCTGCTTGAGCAGTTCGCGCACCTGCGTTTGCTGGGCTTCGGTGAGCTTGTACTCCCGGGTCAAAAGGTCGAGCCGCAGGGGGATGACCACATCCCACAAAACGGTGTGGGCCGACTCGTCGCGCAGCATGAACGAAATCTGGTCGTCGGTAAGCGGCCGCCCGGTGGAGGGCGGGCGGTGGGACAGATGCCGCCGCACCTGCTCCGCGTGCTCGCTCCGCTGCTCCGGATTGAGAACGGCGTCAAAATCCCGCGAGAACTGCGCGTCGATTTCGCCAAGCTGCCGGCGGAAGGCCTCGAGCTGCGGCTGGATCTCCCGGATGCGGGCGATCAGCTGCGCCCGGTCGATGCGGCCGCTCCATCGCCGCGCCGCGCCTCGGTGGCGGAATTCGGCGCCGAACGGCACCGGCGGCGGCGGCAGGGGCCGATGGCTTTCGAAATATATGCCCGCAAAAAGCCCCGCGACGAAACCCACGGCGGTCACGAGTGCGACGACCGCGAATTGCTTCATTGGGCGGGCATCTCGTCGGCCGCCTGGCTGACCTGCCTCCACCCGGCGAGGCTCTGGCCGCGATCGCCCTGGCCCTGGCTCGCCTGGAAAAAGGCGAGGGCGATCAGGCAGAGGGCGGCCGTGGCGGCGCCGATGGCGAACTGGCTCCAGGCCGACGGCCCAATGGCGGCACGGGCCGCCCGGATTACCCGGTCGGCGAAGCCCGGCCGGATCTGCGCCGCCGCCTTTTCCCGCAGTTGCTGCCAGGCTTCGGATTCAGGGTTCATGGCACGGCCCGAGCCCAGTGGATCCCACTCGGAGGAAACTTCCAAGGAAATACGGCTGCATGGCTTCGGTTAGGTCTCTCCGTAATAGCACCGGCGAAGCTGCTCGCGCGCCCGGTGCAGGCGGGCTTTCACGGCGGCGACGCTCGAATGGAGGGTCTCGGCGATTTCCGCATGGCTGCGACCCTCCTGCACCAAGGCCAGCAGCGCCCGGTCCTGCGGACGAAGCTGTTCCAGCGCGTGGCGCAGGGCGTCCAGTTCCTCCGTATCCACCGCCCCCTCCGGTTCGGGGACATTTTCGTGCTCGGGCGCGAACGGAACGAAGATCCGGCGCAGCTTCTGCCGCCGGAGAAAGTCGATGCAGGTGTTCCGGGCCAGCCGGAAGAGCCAGGGCTCGAACTGGGCCGTGGCGTGAAGCCGGTCCACGGCCCGGATCATCTTTATGAAGACCTGCTGAGTCAGGTCCTCGACGACGTCGCTCCGCGAAGTCATGGCGTAAACGAACCCGGCGATCCGGTGCTGGTACGCGGCGATGAGCGCGCGCTGGGCATCCGCCTCGCCTTTCTGGGTCCGGCGAACGAGATCGACCAGTTCGGTCGTTTGACTTGGATCCATGCGTGGAGCATTGCGGTCCCATCGGCAAGACGCCGAACCGCCAGGAAGGATGCAGCTTTTTCATTGGCTGAAGCCCTTGCCGGCTGCAATCTTTCCCTGGTTCCACCGTCATGACACCCAAACTCCGCCTTCCGCTCGCATTCACCTCGCTTCTGTTCCTGGCTGGCGCCGGCTGCGCCAGCCACCGCTCGACCGACCAGCTTGCGCAGGCCGTGACCACAGGCGAGCGTCCCGTCGCGATGGAAGGCCGCGCCGAGTTTTTCGGCGGCACCGTGCGCGCTACGGTGACGATCAGCCGCGGCATCGGCCGGGGCGAGCGCCTTAATGGGGGCGGCCGGCATGGGCACGGGCACGAGGCCGAGATGCCGGACCTCCAGGACATGGACGAGGATCAGGTCAATGCCTACCTGCGAGCACGCGGCGAGATCGGCAGCCCAATGCCTCCGGTGACCCTGCGCCTCGAACTGAAGAACCTGAGCGACCGGAGATTCTCCGTCGACGTGACCGATTTCGAATCCGACCTCGGCAACTTCGCGGTGACCCCGGAGATCCTTGCGGTCGCCCCCGGTCAGAGCGCGCAGCCCAATCCGATGATTTCCCAGCTCGGGGTGGCCTCCGACACGATCCCGGTCAAGGTCAGCCTCAAGGTGGGGGATCGGCAGGAGACGCAGACGATCGAGGTGAAGACGCTTCCCCCGGAGCCGGGCCGGGCGCGGTAGGCGCGCCCTCCTCGCCTCCGCGAAGCATCCGGACGCGGCGGTCCTTGCGCGGGAATTGAAGCGTGACGATGGTGCCCGCGCCCTCCTTGCTTTCGATGCCGAGCTGCCCGCCGTGGGCGCGCATGATCCGCTGGACGATCATCAGGCCGAGGCCGTGGCCGCCCGGCTTGGTCGTGAAGTAAGGCTGGAACAGCCTGACCATGTCGTCCTGCTTGATTCCCGCACCGGTGTCCGCGAACACAAGATAGACC
>JBOHXF010000288.1:0-2599 GCA_050737455.1 Opitutaceae bacterium
GCCTTAGCCAAAGAATTCTCAACGTCCTCGGATTTTCTCTATCTTGGCCGCGGCATTCACTTTCCTATTGCGCTCGAAGGCGCGCTCAAGCTCAAGGAGATCTCCTACATCCACGCGGAGGGCTATCCCGCCGCCGAGATGAAGCACGGCCCGATCGCCCTGATCAGCGAGGAATGTCCGAGCGTCTTCTTCGCGCCGAAGGGCGAGGTCTTCAACAAGGTCGTGTCGAGCATGCAGGAGATCAAGGCGCGCAAGGGGCCGATCATCGCCATCGTCACCGAAGGCTCGCAGCTCCCGCCCGGGCTGGCGGACGAGATCATCCCGATTCCCGAATGCCACGAGGCGGTCCTGCCGATCGTCGCCTCGATCCCGGTCCAGCTCCTCAGCTACTATATCGCGGTCGCCCGCCGCTGCGACGTCGACAAGCCCCGCAATCTCGCCAAATCGGTCACGGTGGAGTGAGCTCGTTCCTAGGTCTGCCCGCCCCGCTATGGGAGTCGCTTGGCCTTACGCTTCGGCTGGCCGCGATCACGACGGTCGTGCTGGGGATCGCCGGGCTTCCCCTCGCCCACTGGCTGAACACCACGCGCTCGCGCCTGGCCGCCTGCCTGGAGACGATCGTCACGCTCCCGGTGGTCCTTCCTCCCACCGTGCTCGGCTTCTACCTGCTCGTCCTGTTCGCCCCGACGCACGCGCCCGGAAGCTGGTGGGTGTCGGCGACGGGCGCCTCGCTCGCGTTTTCGTTCACCGGCCTCGTCATCGGCTCGGTGATCTACTCCCTGCCGTACGCCGTGCAGCCGTTCCAGGCGGCCCTCCGGGAGGTGCCGGGCGACCTCCTCAACGCCGGCTCGGCCCTCGGCGCCACGCCCTGGCGGGTGTGGCGCCGGGTGCAGCTCCCGCTCGCCTGGCGTGGGATCGCGACCGGTCTCACCCTCGGGTTCGCCCACACCCTCGGGGAATTCGGGGTGATCATGATGATCGGCGGGTCGATCCCCGGGGTGACGCGGGTCGCAAGCATCGCCCTGTTCGACGAAGTCGAGGCGATGAATTACGCCGCGGCACGGAGCTTCGCCCTTGTCCTGCTCGCCCTGTCGTTCTCGCTGCTGATGGCCGCCACGCTGCTCAAGCGCCGGCGCAGCGCCGCACTGGCGGCGCTCGGCCCCTGAGTGAAAATCCTGCGGTTGCGCTGGATTTCTCCGGATTTTTCCCCAAGCTGGGGGTCCCCGCCAACCCCCTGCCCCGAATGGACATGCACTTTTCAGACCCAGCCGCGACTCTACCATGACCCCCGAAGGCGTCATCATCCATTTCCTGGTCACGTCCATCATCGCCGGCCTCGCGGGAGGGGCGGCGATGCAGCTCGTGATGTTTCTCATCACCCGCGCCGACTGGGCCCACCAGAATATGATCGTCGCCGTGGGCAGCCTCTTCACGCGCCGGCGCGAGCATGCGTTCCGGACCGGCGTCATCGCGCACGTGGTGTCCGCCATCGGGTTCGCGGTCCTGTACAATCTCGCCGTGATTCACGTCGGGCTTGCGCACCTGCCCGCGGCATTTTTCGTCGGAGCGTTCCTCGGCACGATCCACGGCGTCTTCGTGAGCCTCGCCCTTGTGTGGGTCGTCTGCGAGCGCCATCCGCTTGAGGAATTTCAGGGGGCGAGCTTCGCCATCGGCCTCAGCCACCTCGCGGGCCATGTCGCTTATGGCGCCGCGGTCGGCTTCGTGATCGGGATAGCCGGGCTGATCCACTGATTGCCGCCGCCGGGATGACCGGGGCCAGGAAAGCGCGGGACTGCGCCAACCACCCTAATCGAGACCGAACACGGCCCGGGAGTAATCGTCGACAGAAAAGGGCTGCAGGTCCTCCGGCTGCTCGCCGAGACCCGCGAAAAAGATCGGCAGCCTGAGCTGCCTATATATGCCGACCAGGGCGCCGCCGCGGCTCGTGCCGTCGAGCTTGCTCACCACGAGACCGGTGAGCCCGAAGCTTTGGTGGAACGCCTTCGCCTGCTCGATCGAATTGGCCCCGAGCGAACCGTCCACCACCAGCCAGGTGTGCCGCGGCGCGTCGGGATCGTTCTTGCGGAGAACGCGCCGGATCTTCGCGAGCTCGTCCATCAGGTGCGACTTCGTGTGCAGCCGGCCCGCCGTGTCCACGATCAGATAGTCGCGGCCTCGCGCCTTGGCCGCCTGCCAGGCGTCGAAGGCGACCGCCGCGGCGTCCGCACCCGGGCGGCTTGCAATCAGTTCGACGTCCAGCCGCGCGCACCAGCTCTGGAGCTGCTCGATTGCGGCGGCGCGAAACGTGTCGGCAGCCGCGATCGTGACCGAGCGGCCTTCATCCTTGAGGCGCCAGGCGAGCTTGGCGCACGTGGTCGTCTTGCCCGACCCGTTCACCCCGATGAGGGCGATGACGCTCGGCGGCGCCGCCGGAGGGCCGTCCGGGAGCCGGCCTTCGGCCCCGGCGAGAATCCGGCGCAGCACCGCCGCCCCGATCTCCGCCGCCTCGCGGCCCTGGAGCTGCGGATCCTTGCCGTAGGCCTGCTGGATCTCGGCGACGAGCTCGGCGGTCGTTTCCACCCCGAAGTCGGCGGTGTAC
>JBOHXF010000289.1:0-3084 GCA_050737455.1 Opitutaceae bacterium
CGCGAGGCTCGTCCCGCCGATCGTGTACTCCTTGTTTTCGAAATAAACGATCCCGCCGGTGCTCGGATCGGCGTCGGCGGCGACATCGGGGCAAAGGCGTTGGGAGCCGGCCGGAACGCCGGCGCCGGTCTGCCATGAAGGCCGGGAGAACACGCTGCTGATCCCGCCGCCGCCGCCGCCCCCTTCGTTGGCGCTGAACCAAGCCGACTCGCTGTTCACCGCGCCCGCCGGGCTCAGATCGAGCGTCGTTCCGCCGACGCCGGTCACATTCGGGTCATCCGCAGGCGATTCGACCGTCAAGGGCGCAGCGGCATTGTAAGCGCCGGTCGACGGGTCGGGATTGGAGCCCCCATCCCCGGCGGCTGCGAGCACGGTGACCCCGGCGCTCGCCAAGGTGGCCATGTATTGCGATTGGATCGAAAAATAGTCCTGATCGATCAGATCCTCATTGAGCCCGAAAGAGATCGAGAAGACATGCAGGGTAGGCTGGGACGGCAGGTCGGCGATCACCTGGTCGATCTCTTCGTCATAGCTCGCGCCGTCGTTCTCGTCGGCCCCGTACACCCGGATGGTGGCCCCCGGGGCCAGTCCGCTGGCCCACTCGACGTCGAGCGTCGCTTCCTGGAGGCTCCCCGAACTGGGAGAGACGGGGCCCGTCCCCACGTTCACCTCCTCAACGTGGCTGGTGGAATCCGCGATCCCGGTGTCCTGCCAAAACAGATCCAGATCGCTCGAGTCGGGGAATGCGTCGGCGAAGATCGCGATGGTCTCCCCGGATCCGGTGAGACTGAGCCCGGCCGCCCCGTAGGCCCCCGCGATCTGGCTTGGCGAGTAGGGCGCCGGCGCGTTTCCGGACGGAGGCTGGGCGGGCCGAAGCCGCGCGTAGGAGACCCGGTGGTGGCGGAGATGAGGCTGAAGGCCGTGGATGCCGAGGATGGGACCAGCCACCTCGGAGGGAAGGCTTGGGGCGCTGATGGCGGAGGTGTATTGTCCGCTGGGGACGGCGACGCGCGCGAAGCGGACCTGCATCGCCTGCTCGACTTGGGCGACGGTCCCGCGCGCGAATACCGCCAGATGATCCGAATCGGCCCGGGTGACGGTGAAGCCTTGCCCTTTCAGCCACGCGACGATCCGGTCCTGGTCCGAAGCCAGCGGGAAATACTTCGAGCGCATCTCGGCGGCCGGGATCGTCTCGCCCCGGGCGAGGCGCTCTTGCAGGTCCGCGAAATCGCGCATCCGCAGCGCGACCTCGAACGACATCGAAGCGGCGGACTCTCCCGCTGTCAGCGCGGCGCGCACAACCCGTCCCCGGCGCGTGAGCGGTCCCGCGCCGGAAGTGGGCACCGAGAGAATACTGTGGTCAAACGACTTTCGGCCAGCCCCCCTGGCCGCCGCGGTGGCGAAGCCTAGGGCGAGAGCAAGAGCAAGCGAACTGAAGAGGGAGGGAAATCGCGACATGCGGGCGGCTTCTTTGGCGCAGGTATCCAGCGAGGGAATCCGCGCCCCTTCCGAATATCGATCCAAAACCGCGGTTGAACCGTCCCGGAACGCCCGCTCCGATTGTTCCAAGGATTTGACGCGAGGCGGGTTCGGGGACTTGGATACCGGCTTGGAAAGGGCGCACTTCCGGAGTACATATTGCGCCACGTGAACGATCGGCCAAAACCGCGCGGGTGGCGAAAAGCCTGGCTGATCTTCCGGGGCGCGAGCAGCGGGTATTTCGAGGACAGGGTGCCGCAGCTTGGCGCCGCCCTTGCATTTTACACGACTCTCGCGGTCGTGCCCCTGATGATCCTCATCGTCGCGCTTGCCGGGCTCGTTTTCGAGCAGCCGGCGGCCCGCCAGCAAATCATCGGTCAGATCGAGCGGCTGGGAGGCCTCAGTCACAGCGAGGTCAATTTGAAGCCGCCATCCGAGCATCTGACGACCTTCGGCGCCTGGGTCGGGTTCATCATCTTCCTGCTCGGTGGCTTCGGTGTGTTTTACCATCTTCAGACGGCCCTCAATGTCATCTGGCGGGTTCCAAGGGCGGCGAAGGAAACCTTCTGGCGGATGGTGCGCCGCGAGGTCTTGTCGATCGTGACGATTTTCGCGACGGGCGTCATCATCCTCGTCTCCCTCGTTCTGAGCGCGATTCTGAGCTGGCTCGCGGCGACCGCGGGAAAATGGGCGGGCTGGCCGTCGTTCTTGGCGGAGACCGCCAACTTCGTCTTTTCGCTCGGGGGCATCGTCCTGCTTTTTGCCGTCCTGTTCAAGTTCCTGCCGAAGGCCTCCATCCGGTGGAGAGACGTGTGGATCGCGGCCGTGATCACGGCGCTGCTCTTCAATCTCGGCAAGGCGGGACTGGCAATGTACCTGGCGCATTCTCGCATCAGCTCGGTCTATGGTGCCGCGGGCTCCATCGTCGCGCTCCTGACCTGGGCCTACTACGCCGGGCAGATCTTCTTTTTCGGGGCCGAAATCAGCCGAGTTCAGGCGGAGTTGAACCACGACCGTCCGAAACTGCCATCGGTCGCGGGCGAGAAGAATCGGGGAATCTGAGCTCAAAGCGGGAGCCGCCGCCCGGGGCGTCCTCCACCCGGGCGCTGCCGCCATGCGCTTCGACGATGGCCCGAACCAGCGTGAGCCCAAGTCCGAGTCCGCGCTCCGATCGGCTGGCGTCCCCGCGGTAAAGCCGCCTCCAGATCGCCTCGCGTTCGGCCGGCGGGACGCCGGGGCCGGTGTCGCACACGGTCACCACGGCGGCCGGCTCCCGGCCGGCGGCATCCTCCCGGCCGGCGGCGAGGATCACGTGGCCGCCCGCCGGCGTGTACTTGAGCGCGTTGTCCACGAGATTCGAAACGGCCGAGGCGAGCCGGACCGCATCGGCGCGCATTTCCACCGGATGCGGCAGGTCCAGGTCGACCGCAATCGCCTTCTCCTCGGCGACCTCCCGGTAGAGGTCCGCGGCGCGGCGGCAGAGGTCCCGAAGATCGATCGGCTCCCGGCGAAGGGCCAGCATGCCCGCCTCGGCGGCGGAAACGTCCAGGAGCGACTCGAGCAGATGCAGGACCCGGTCCGACTCGTCCACGCAATCGGCGAGGG
>JBOHXF010000290.1:0-1624 GCA_050737455.1 Opitutaceae bacterium
GGCCGGAGCGCTGGGCCTATTTTGAAACTCCAGCGCAGCGTAAGGTCGCGGCGAAAGGGAAAACCAATGAAAACAAACGATGACAGTTCGTTCTTCGCCGAGCCCGCCGATCTGCGCCACGAAGCGCGTGTAATCGCGGTCGAGGCCATCCGTCGGCTCCTGATCTGGAAGTCGGACGGGCCGACTCTGGACGACCGGGGCCTGCGCGCCACGGTCGCCCTCTACTGCGTGCGCCCGGACTTGATCCGGGGCGCGACACTGGAACAAATCGGGGACTGGTCCGGCCGGACGCGGCAGGCCGTTTACAAACTGGCGGATGACTTCCACCTCATCACGGGGATGACCTCATGAAGACGGCCGAACTCGCCTCCACCGCCGGCGAAATCAACCGCCTGCACGCCGAGGCGGTCCGCCTCGCCGCCGAGTCCGAACTCTGCCTGCGGCAAGCGCTGGCCGCCGCCTGGCAGGCCGGCCGGCTGCTCCTGGAAGAAAAGAAGCGCGTCCGCAAGACGATGGGCGGCGGGGCCTGGCTGATCTGGCTTCGCAAGAACTTCAAAGGCACGCCGCGCACCGCCCAGAACTACATGCGGCTCGCTGAATGCGTGACGGACGCCGCGTTCTTGCAGGGAATGAGCCTGCGGCAAACCTACCTCCGGCTGGGAATCGCGACCGAGCCGAAGACGCCCCGGCAAACGGTTCGCCTGCAAGAATTGCCCTTGCACGTTCGGCTCGCTAACCGGCTCCTGGCCGCGCTCAAGCCGACAAATGGTGTCTTGCGCGCCCCGCCGGCCGAGCGGGCCGCCTATTGCCAAGACCTGCGACCGCTGTACGAACGGCTGCGCCGGCTCTTCGAGCCGTCCGGTCCGGCGAACTTTGTCGACTCCGGGCGTTCTAACTCGGCATGAAGGCGCCGGCCATCGCCGCGAACGATGAATCCGTGCTCCGCCGTCTGGCCGAGAACGACGACGAGAGCGCGGCAGCGGCGATCCTGGCCCAGCTCTGCCGCCAGTCGCCCGAATTGCGCCATTGGCTATGGGAAGATTTCGGCCGCGACGCCCGGGTGCGGGCCAAGTTCGCTCAATTCGTCAAGGACGGCTCGGCACCTCCCCTGGCTCGCTTCGCGGACCTGACGGACGACGGGAACGGACTGCGCGAGGAGCAGCGCCGGCTGCGGGAACGATTCCCAGCCGGTGTCTACGGAGGACTCACCTGGAACCAGGTCGTCACCCTCATCCGGCACCACCAAAGCGGCACGATCGATGTCGGCGCGTTTCTGCTCGCCCAGGCGTGGCGCGAGTCGGGCGAAGCCTCGCCCCTCTTAATGTGGGCTGGGACCGAATTCCTGGACCGGGTGATCCCCTCGGGACGGAGACGGCTGCTCAAGCACCTGGACCGCGCCCTCGGGCTTCTCAAGCGCTGCGAGAACAAAGCCAAGCGGCGCGCCATCTTCGGTTACGCCGACTGGTGGAAGCTGAATGTCCTGCTCTACCTCCTGCGCCATCCCAAGCCCTCCTACCGCACCCGCGAATTACGCGCTCACCTATCCACCCTGGGTCTGGAAATCAGCACCAAGGACATGCGGCGTTTCTGCTCCCGCCACGGCATCCGCCGCGACATGCGCGCC
>JBOHXF010000291.1:0-10607 GCA_050737455.1 Opitutaceae bacterium
GGGTAGAAGAGGGGATTGATGCGCAGGGCATCCCCGTAGTGCGCAGCCGCTTCGGGGAGCCGGCCCAGGGCGGCATACGCCAGCGCGAGGTTGTATTGGGTCGAGACCCGCGTCGGATCGAGCCGGACCGAGATCAGGTAATGGCGCACCGACTGCCGCAGCCGGTGCCTTTGGTAGAACTGTGCGCCGAGCGCACTTTGAGCCTTGGCGCTTGCGGGACTGTCCGCCACGGTCTGGCGCCAAAACGCCAGGTCGTTACGATAAAGTGAGTTGCGCTGCACGGTCAGCAGCCCCAGCGGGACCGCCATGGCGAGGCCGGGCAGCAGGGGGCCCCTCAGCGCCGCCCGGAAACGGTCTCCCGCAGCGTGGCCGTCGGCCGCCGGCTCCGATAGCCGGCTCAGGCCCATGTGCAGGCCGATCACGACGCTGGCGATCACCGCGGCAAGCGGCAGGTACATCCGATGCTCGACGATCATCTGCATCGTCCCAGGGATGAGGCTCGTGGGAGCGAGGACGACGAAAAACCACGCGCCCAGAAACCCCGCCGCGGGCAGGCGCCGGAGGGCCACGATGGTCGCGGCAAGGAGGGGCAGGACGATCAGGGCGAAGGGAACGGCATCCCGGAGGTTCATCCAGAACGTGCCGTATTCGAAGATAAGCGGATGGGGCCAGAACGCCTGCTTCAGATAGCGAACGACCGCGTCGAATTGCGTGAACCAATAGCCCCAAGCCGACGCGCCCACGTTGAAGCCGGCCGTGCCCCCGCGATTCCAACCCCCGCCGGCCACGAGCATCGCCAGCGGCGCCCAAGTGGCGGCCAGACACAGGTGCAGGCCGCGCCGGCGGCGCCAGGCCTCGCGGAACGTTCCGGCCACAAACGTCCGGTCGAAAAGAAAGACCAGGAGCGGCGCCGTGGCGGCGACCTCCTTGGTGCCCACCCCGCCCAGACAGGCCAGCACGGCGAGCACACGCCACGACCACGGCCGCGGCGAGGACACGGCGCGGATGAAGCAATAGAGCGTCAGAAGGAAGAACAGCGCCATGAGCGACTCCGTGCGCTGAATGACATAGGTCACCGCTTCGGTCTGGAGCGGATGCAGGGTCCAGAGAAGGGCGACGACGAAGGCTAACGGCGCGGCATCTCGCCGGAGGAGTGGGGAAGGGCGGGGCGCCGCCGGGCTTGCGGATTGCGCGCCCCCGAATCCCATCAGGCTTCGCCGCACGATGCCGAACAGGGTGAGGCCGGCCAAGATGTGGACCAGCAGATTGAGCGCGTGGTAGCTCCAGACCCGCGTGCCGCTGAGCGCGTAGCAGAGGGCGAGCGAGAGATTGAGCATGGGCCGGCCGCTGACCGTCAGGCCGTATCCCGCATGCGGCAGGAGCACCTCCCGCAGATTCCCGAGATGCCGGATCGTGGGATTGTCGACGATGGAAGTCGCGTCATCGAACAGGAATGGGACCCTGAGCGTGTTGTGGTAGGCGGCGAGCGCCGCGAGCGCGAGGAGGGCGGCGTAACCCGCAAGGACCCCGCGCCGGGGCGGGGTGGCGGGCGACCGGGGAGAGGGCATCGTCCCCAACCCTGGCTCCCATGCCTCAAAAATTCGAGCCAATCTCGGTCAAGGCGCCGGATGCAAGCGCCGCGGGCGCCCGCCGATGTGCTGAATATCGGGCACTAAAAGCACACGCAGATCGTCTTTGGCCGCTTGCGCTCGGCGCTTCGCCCGATCTTGGCTCGATTCATGAGGCATGCGAGAGGAACGTGGGGCCGAGGATCGGGGGCGCCGCGACGACTGCCGCCAAGCGCACAATCGGCTCGATCGAAAGCGGTTTGCATCCCAGCGTGCATGTTTTCCCATGCGTCCAGCAACCCGCACGGCGATTGTCTGCACGCTCCTGTTCGGCGGCACGCTGCTGCTCTACAGCCGGACCGCAGGGTTCGGCTTCATCAATCTCGACGATCCGGTCTACGTCACAGAAAATCCGATGGTGCGGGCCGGTTTGAGCTGGGCGGGCGTGGTTTGGGCGTTCACGGCGCCCTCGGACTACTGGCATCCGCTGGCCTGGCTGTCGCACATGCTCGACTGCCAGCTCTACGGGCTGTCCGCGGGCGGCCATCATATGACGAGCGTCATCTGGCACGCGCTCAATGCGGTCCTCGTCTTTTTCGTCTTCCGGCGGCTGACGGGTGGAGCGTGGAGAAGCGCCTTTGCCGCGGCGCTCTTCGCCTGGCATCCGCTGCGCGTCGAATCCGTGGCGTGGATCGCCGAGCGCAAGGATGTCATGAGCGGCTTCTTCTTTCTGCTGACGATCCTCGCGTACGCCCGCTACGCCGCGGCTCGTTCGGCGGGCCGGCCGGCGCTTCGGGCCTATCTGCTGACTCTCGCCGGTTTCGCCGCGGGCCTGATGAGCAAGCCCATGGTGGTGACGCTGCCGTGCGTCCTTCTGCTCCTGGACTATTGGCCGCTCGCGCGGCAGCCGCCCTGGCCGGTGCGGCGGCTGGTGTTCGAGAAGCTGCCCTTCTTCGCGCTGTCCGGCGCCGCGGCGGTGGCAACGGTGCTGATGCAGAAAAGCTCCGGCGCCTTCGTTCTCAGTCTTCCGCTCGGCGCCCGGCTCGAAAACGCGGTGGTGTCGCTCGCCCGCTACGTCGGCAAGTTTGTGTGGCCGTTCGACCTCATCGTGTGCTACCGGCATCCCGATTGGTGGCCGGCAGGGGCGGTGCTAGCCTCCGCTGCGCTCGTCCTCGGCCTGGCCGCACTCGCGTGGTGGCAGCGCCGCAATCGGCCGTGGATCGCGACGGGACTGGCTTGGTTTCTCGTCACCCTCCTGCCGGTGCTTGGGATCGTCCAGGTAGGGCTTCAGGCGATGGCCGACCGCTATACGTACCTGCCCATGCTCGGCATCGAGCTGGCCCTGGTGCCCTGCCTGCCTGCGTTGGCGACGCGGCCGTGGCGGATCGCGGGAACCTGCGCGGCGCTGGTCCTGCTCGGGGCGTGCGCGCTGCGCACGTGGAACCAGGAGGGCGACTGGAGGAATTCCGAGGCGCTCTTCCGGCATGCGCTCCGTGTGGATCGCAACAACGATGTTGCCGAGGGCTCCTTGGCCTCGGCGCTCTTTGCCGCGGGGCGTTTCCACGACGCCGAGGTTCACGCGCTGCGCGGCCGGGCGCTCGATCCGCAAAATTTCCTGGTTTTGGTGGTCCTGGGAAACATCAGCGAGCATCAGGGACAAATCGACCGCTCGATGGCCCTCTACCGATCGGCCCTCGGCCTACGGCCCGACGATGGACCGGTGCGGTGCCAGCTCGGCCTGCTGGAGATGGGCCGCGGCCATCTCGGGCGCGCGCGTGCGCTCATGATTCCGGCCCTCAGATCCGCGCGGCTTCGGGGCCGGACTCTGCAGCTCGGGCGCAATGCCTTGCGAGATGGCGATGCGGCGACCGCGCTCTTCCTTGACAACCTCGTGCTGGCGGTCGTGCCGGACGACCCTGGGGCGAATGCCGCGGCGGGCCTGGCCCTCTTCGCCCGGCACAACCCCGCCGAAGCCGTCGTACGCCTCCGGATCGCGGCCCGGAGCGGCAAGGCCCCTCCGGAAGCCGAATTCGCCCTCGCCGAATGCGAGCACGCGCTTGGCCGGACCGCGGATGCCGAAGCGGCGCTGGCCCGGGTCGAGGCCGGCGCGCGGGACAATCCGGCCCTCCTGAGCCAAACCGCAGACCTTTATGCGCTCATGCAGGACTTCGCTTCGGCGATCCGCATCTACCGCCGCGTGGTCGCGCTCGATCCCTCGGACAGCCGCGCCCATGCCGCGCTCGGCTACCTCCTGATCCACTCGGGCGACCGGAGCGGCGGGCTGGCGCAATGGCGCCGCGCCCTCCAGATCGACCCCGATTTTCCCGGACTCCGCGAACGCCTCCGCCAATGGGAGCAATGAGCGTGCGGCGCGTCAGTCGAGCTGGATAATGTTGCGCTTCACGGCCACCAGCACGGCCTGGGTTCGGTCGGCGACCGCCAGCTTGGCGAAGATGCTCGTGACATGGACCTTGACGGTGCCTTCCACGATGCCGAGCGCCGCGGCGACCTGCTTATTGCTGAAGCCCTTGGCGACGAGCGTCAACACTTGCACCTCGCGGCCGGAAAGCTGGGACAGCACGCGCCCGTTCATGCGGGAGGAGATTTCGGCGGGAACGTACTGTTCGCCCTGGTGCACCTTGCGGATGGCCTCGAGCAGGCGCTCGAGGGCCATCTCCTTGACCACGAACCCCGAGGCGCCCGCCTTGAAGGCCTGGAACACCTCCTCGCCGCTCGCGTAGTTGCTGAAGACGAGGACGCGGACGGGCCCGAACTCCTCGCGCAGCATCCGGATCGTTTCGACGCCGTTCTTCTCGGGCATGCGCAGGTCGAGGACCACCACGTCCGGGCGTCGCAGACGATAGGCCTCGACCGCCTCGTTGCCGTTTTCGGCTTCGGCCACGACCTCCATGTCCGGTTCGCCGCTCGTGGCGGTCACAAGGCCCATCCGCATGACGATGTGGTCGTCGACGAGCAGGATCCTGATTTTGGGGGATTTAGCGCGCGGCTGCATGGGATTCGAATTCGGCGGGCGCGCCGCTTGGCACAACGCTCGGCACGATAATCATGATCCGGGTGCCCTTGCCCGGCGCGCTGTTGATGTGCAGCTCGGCGCCGAGCTTCGCGGAGCGGCTGCGCAGGCCCCGCAGCCCGAAATGCCCGACGCCCCGGCAGAGGACCTCCTCGGGGACGAATCCGCGCCCGTCGTCCGCCACGGTGAGTGAGACGGCGCCGGGGCCGTGCTCGAGCAGGACGGAGATTTCCCGGGGCGCGGCGTGCCGCACGGCGTTGCTGATCGCCTCCTGCGCCACCCGGAGCAGGTGATGCTGGGTTGAGGAAGAGAGCCGCATTTCGGGGCCGATGACGGCGACCTCGACTTTCGGAGCCCCTCCGCTGATGAGCGCGGAGATCTTCCTCAGGGCTTCGCCGAGGCCCGTGCCCTCCAGGACGGGCGATTCCATGTCCCAGACGGCGTGCTGCACCTCGCGGCGGGTGAACGAAACCATGTCGCGGGCGACGCGCAGGCGCGAGCGGATGTCGGCGGCGAGGTTCGCGAGCTTGAGCGTGGCTTCGAGCTGCAGCATCACCCCGCTCAGGCCCTGCTGGATGCTGTCGTGGATCTCGCCGGCGAGGCGGTCGCGCTCGGCGAGCGTGGCCGCGTTGCGCGCCTCCGCATTCAGCTCCTCGATGGCTGCCTTCAACTGGCTCGTCCTTTCCTGCACGAGCGTTTCGAGCTCCGCGTTTCGGGCGTTCGTGCTGCGGGAGTAGAGGCGGAAAAGGGCCAGCGTGAGGAGCGTGGCCGCCATGAGGTACAAGGCATAGGCGTACCAGGTCCGGAACCACGGCGGATCGATCCGGAAGCCGAGTGCCAGGACCTTGCCGACCGGACCCTGGCTGTCGGCCAGCCTGACTTCGAGCCGGTAAATCCCTTCCTGGAGGTTGGGGAAGGTCAGGAGCGAATCGGTCCCGAGCGAGGTCCAGCCGCCCGGCGTGGGACTCAGGCGGAACTCGTATCCGGGAGTCCGGCGGAAGGCGTAGCTGCCGGCGAAAAAGCGCAGGCGCAGGCTGTTGTCCGAATATGGAAAGCGGAAGCGCGGGATCGCCGAACGCCGCAGGGCGAAAATACCCTCGCTCGTCCGGCCGTGGGTGATCGAGACGAGGACCGGCCGGATCGGCGGCCGGGTTTCGGGGCCGGAAGGCTTCTCGACATGATACAGGGACATGTCGCCGGAGAACCAGACGTCGCCGTCGGGCAGCAATTGTATGTTCAGGTTGCGATCGCTGAGCATGCTGAACCTGGCGGCGTCGATCCGGTAGCCGTTCGGCCCCGGACGGATCGTGAGCGCGCCCCGGGCATACGTTGCCCAGATCGTTCGGTCCGCGCCTTGCTGCAGGCGGAGGATGCGAAAGGGCGCCTGGCTCAGCAGCCGACTCAGTGCCGGAGCCTCGACGAAGCGCGCCGTTTTCTCGTCGAAGAAACGCCGCCGGCCATCGGCGGGCGTGAGGACGACCGTCGTTCCCACGACGCCGACGTTGATCCATCCCGGTTTCGGCCAAGGTGAGAAGGTGCGGGTCCGGATCCGCCCGTCCCGGTACGCGACGCGCTCGACGCTATTGCCGTTGAGCAGTTCGAGCCACGCGGATTGTCCGGCTGCGTGGGCGATCGCGGGATAGCCTGCGCTCGGCACGCGCGGGGCGCATTCCGACCACCGGCCGCCCGACCAGCGCAAGGCGCCGATTTCCGTGCCGCCGATCACGTAGCAGAAATCCGAGCCGATCATGACGAGCCGGGCCGCGTCGATGCCGGACATCACCCTCGAGAAGTGGTCTTCGCCGACCCGGACGAACACCCCGTCCTGGTTGCCGACGAGCATGCGCGGGCCATTGGCCGCGATCGCCCATATCAGGGCGGACGGTTGGCCGGCGACGAGGTGGAAGCGCGCGGTCGCGCCGGGCGCGCTCGGGCTCGTCTCGTAGAGCCGCCCGGCGGAGGCCACGACGACGCGGTCCTTCCAGCGCACCACCTGCGGCCAGCTTATGGGCAGCCCGAGGCGCTGTCCGAACACGGTGACGGGGCTCCGGTAGAGCACCTTTTCGACGCCGTTCTCGGTCACGATCCAGAGGACGCCCGGCTCGCGTGAGGCGAGGTCGGTGATGCGCTGGTGCTCGGAGTCGGTGAGCGAGCAGAAAATATCGCCCTTTTCCGACATCAGATACAATCCTTCCCCGCTGATCGCTATCGCGAGGCCGCCGCCCGCCAGCCGTTCCAGGCAGGAGACCCTGCCCTGCAGCCGCGGACCGAGTTCGCTCTTCCACGGCGTGAAGTGCCGGCCGTCGAAGGCCAGGAGCCTCTGGTCGCTCGTGCTCACGAGGGCGTTCGTCCGATTCCAGCGCGTGGTCTGGTCGATGTACGCGCTCCCTAGCGGCCCGTCGTCCACCCGGCGGAGCGCGTGGGCGGCGACGTCGATGAATTGCACGTGTTCGCTATGCGAAAAGACATAGACCCGGTTCCCCAGCGTGAAGAGCCTCGTCACGCCGTCCGCCGGAAAGAAGAGGTTCTTCCCGGTGGCCCGGTCCCAATAGACGACGCCGTTCCATTGCGCGAAATAGGCCCCGGTGTGCGTGGTCACGATCTGCGTGAAGGCGGTCGCCTTCGTCCAGTCGGGAGCCGAGGCGGGAACGAGCGGTGCGAGATGCAGCCTTTCGTCGGGATCGAAGGCGATCGTGCCCCACGATCCGGACGCGCCGTAGTAGAAATGGCCGTCGCGGTCGCCGACGATCTGCTGCATCTGGACGCGAACAGCTTCGCCGCTCGTGATGTTCAGCCAGGTGGCGTCGTTGAGGACGAAACAGTCGCCCTGATAAATGACCGCCAGCCGGCCGATGGGGTCGAAGGCGAGACGGGCCCCGGCGGACGCATCGCCGATGTCGTCGAAGGAATAAAAGCGTGTGAACGGCAGCCCCCGGACCTCCAGCGGCGGAGCCGGGGCCGCCGTCGCCGCGGCGCCCGCGATACCGAGAGCGACCGACAGGAGCAGAGCCATCCCGCGGACCGGGAAACGTCGTTCCGGCCTGGGGTCGCGGACCTCGCCGTGGAGGCGAACACGATCCATTGAGGGGCAACCGATGCAGCGCATCTGTGGACGCGTTGCAGCGTGTTCCCGGGGCAAGGAGGCGTAAAGCTGTTTCAGTTTCAACGTAACGGGCACCCCACTCCAAATTGAACGTGCAGCGAGAATGCGCGTCTACCGGTGTGCGGGCGGAACGGGTTTCAGAGGGAGTGGTATTACTTTAGTTATACCAAAGACATAACCACTAGGTGGTTGATCGCCGACCCGTTTTGTGGATTTGATCGTGGTGCGGCTCCCTGCCGCCCCTTAACACCCACACCAGCCCCTGCACCCGCTCGCCCGCGGATTACCCATCCGAACTTCGTGCGAAACGGCCAGAGGACGGCGCAATCCACTCAACAAGTGAACCACCGTAGTACCCACACACCATGAAAAAACCCGTAAGTTATCTGGCGGCTCTGCTCGTGCTGGCGAATGCCGGCTACCTGACAGCCCAGACAGCCGCACCCGCCCCGTCGACACCGCCTGACCAGGTGAACTCGAACGTGAACGCCGCGAAGATCCCGGTGACCACAACACCCGCTAACCAACCCCCTTCGGATCAGTCAGTTGTCACGCTGAATCCGTTCGAGGTCAGCGCATCGAAAGACGTCGGCTACCAGGCGACGGAGACCCTCGCCGGCACGCGCATCGCCACCAAACTCGGCGACGTGGCCGCGTCGATTTCGGTCATCGACAAGCAATTCCTTCAGGATATCGGAGCCACCGACAACGGCACCCTGCTCGAGTACACGACCGACGCGGTCGTGGCCAGCCCGATGGGCACCTACTCCGGGGTCGGCAACGGCCAGTCCTACAGCGAGCAGGGCCGGCTCGACGACCCCCAGACGGCGAACCGGATCCGCGGTCTCACCTCGGCGGACAATGCCATCAACTACTATATCACGGATATTCCCTGGGACTCCTACAACGTCAGCCGCATCGACATCCTGCGGGGGCCCAATTCAATTCTATACGGCCTGGGCAGTCCTGCGGGCATCATCAATGCTTCGACCAATCAGGCGGACTTCTACGACCACGGCCAGATCACGGCGCGCACCGGGTCGTACGGGAGCGCCCGGGGCACCCTTGATCTCAACGAGGTGCTCATCCCGAACGTGCTGGCGGTCCGGATCGATGCGCTCTGGGACAACACGAACTACGAGCAGCAGCCCGCCTTCCAGGACCAAAAGCGCCTCTACGGCACAATCACGTACGATCCACAGATCTTCAAGAATCCCTCCTTCCACACCAGCATCAAGATCAACTGGGACCACGGCGAGATCAATGCCAACGGGGAACGTTTGGTTCCGCCGGGCAACGAATACTCGGCGTGGTGGCGCCCGAATGCCGTCAGCGCCAGCAATCCCTTCGGCGGTATGGGTCAGGCGGTTGTCAACAACCCCTACGATCCGTGGACCACGACGGGCAACACTCCGGGGTCCGACTTGGGGATGATTAATGCCACAAGTCCCAACTACCAGCCGTGGCTTGCCGATAATGCGAATGCCCAGCAACCGATCTGGTTCATGGACGGTTCGACCGGCGCGCTCGAACATGTATACGGTGGCTTTATCAATGGCGGCATCAACAGTGCTGGTAATCCTCTCGGCGAATCGGTCGGTCTGCCCGGCCGCGGCAACGCCGGGGTATTTTACGGGCTTGGGAGCCTTTCTCAGGTGGCGAACGGCTACAAGTTTCCGGGGTACCAATACGGTCAGTACAAAAACCAATCGATCATGAATCCATCGATCTTCGATTTTTACGATACCCTGATCGATGGTCCGACCAAATACGAAGATCAGGATTGGAATGCGTTGAATGCCGATTTCGAACAGACGGCGCTCGACGGTCGCATTGGGCTCGACCTGACCTTCGACCGTCAGCGTTACAAGCGCTCCGCCCAGGCCCTGCTCGGCTACCAGCCGAACATCTCGATCGATCTCAACAAGAACTTCGCCGACTACTATCTGTATAATAACGGCGAGGGTGCGATCAGCAACCCCAACTACGGACGGCCGTTCGTGATGGGCGCGGGCAACAACGGCGGCAACTCCTACAGCAGCGACCGCGAGGTCAACCGCGCGTCACTATTCGCGGAATTCCGGACCTCGGACGTCACGAGCAACAGCCTCCTCATCAAGCTTCTTGGCAGACACCGGTTCAACTTCGTCGCCTCAAACGAGAAGTACTGGGACGAAGAACGCAGCTGGGATATGTACGCGAACAGCCAGGCGTGGGACGGCTTTTGGAACGGGAACAACGGGCTCTCGAACGGATTCGCTCAACGGCCCCCGCTGGCTGCGATCTACCTCGGTGGCTCGGTGCTCGGCCAGAGTACTCCCGCCGGGGCGAACATTCCTGGAATCACGGCTCCGATCAGCCTGCAAAGCAATGACATATACGTGTTCAATCCGACGTATTCGAACTTCAATGTCCCCTACGGCAGCCCCTGGACCGTGCCGGCAAACATGGCAGCGGCCTACGCCGGGGGCATCGGAGCCCCGGGGGGCACGACCCAGCTCTATCAGGATTCCAATCCGGCCAACCTCGTTGGCTGGAGCAACTTCCAGGACGATCTCCTAACGGACAATGGCGGGGCAATCGGCAACCTCCTGACGGTGGCGGAAAAGTCGCTGCGCGAGACGACTTCTTACTCAGGCAACTACCAGGGGTACCTCCTGAACAACGCCCTCGTGGTGACGCTCGGTTGGCGCTACGACGATGTCGGGACGAAGGACGTGACGGCCCCAAATGAGCCCCTCAATCGCAACATGCTGAATTTGACACCCACCGCCTATTCGCTGCCGGGCATCTTCCCGACCGCCCAGGTCTTCGAAGGTCATTCTACCAGTGGCGGCGCGGTGCTGCACCTCAACGATCTGCTCCCGCGCGACCCGCTCCCGATCGACGTGAGCCTCACCTATGA
>JBOHXF010000292.1:0-11804 GCA_050737455.1 Opitutaceae bacterium
TTCACGATCCAGATGCGATTGGCGCCATACCGGTAAGCGAGATTCATCTGCTCCCAAACCTTCGGGATCGGGTTGGTGTTGAGCCACTTGTAATTGCGCGGCGCTCCGACGTAGTCAAAATGATAGTAAATCCCCGCCCCCCCCGACCGGCGCCGCTCGGCGGGCGTGGGCAGCCGCCGGATATTGCCCCAATTGTCGTCCGACCAGAGCAGCGTCACGTCGTCGGGAACCCGCATGCCCTCTTCGTAGTACTTCTGGACTTCCTTATAGAGGCACCAAACCTGCGGCACCTTCGTCACATCGGAATTGAGCTGCGCCGCGATGATTCCGCGCTGGGCCGCGACGATCTTCTCCAGGAGCGCCGTGTCGGGCGTGGGCGACATCGCCGTGTCGCCCCTGCCCCGCATCCCGACGGTGATGATGTTCTCGTAAGGCTTGGTCCGTTCGACGCCCTCCGTCCAGAAGCGCAGCAGGGCCGGCGCGTTCGTCTCGAAATTCCACTGGGCCGTTGTGTGCCCGAGGCGGCTCCATTCCTTGTCCGCCCGCATCATCGGCTCCACATGGGAGGTGCCCATGACGATCCCGTATTCGTCGGCCGTCTTCGGATTCAGCGGGTCGTCCACATTGAAGCAGTTGTTCCACATGGCGGGCCAGAGATAATTGCCCCCGAGCCGCAGGATCAGCTCGAACACCCGCGAATAGAATTCGTGGTTAAGTCCTCCGTACCGCTTGTTGGCCCAGCCCACAAGGGACGGCGCCTCGTCGTTCAGGAAAATGCCCCGGTACTTGACGGCGGGCTCCCCCGTGACGTGCCGGCCTGGCCTCACGTACAGCTCCGCATGCCGGTGCACCGGCACGTCGGCCCACCAATACCATGGCGAGACCCCGATCTGCTCGGACAATCCGTAGATTCCATAGATGGTCCCCCGTTTGTCGCTGCCTGCGATGACCAGCGCCCGGTCCACTCCCGGGAAGGGGTGCTCGACCACCTGCCGGATATGGCATTCCCATTTTCCGGCGATCGGGCCCACGTCCAGCCTGCCCTCGCGCACGAGCTTGTCGATGAGGCGGCTCCGGCCGACAGTGCCGACGAGGACGATGTCGCGCCCGATCGGCGCATACTCGATCCTCGGCTTGGCGCCGGTCACCCGCGCGACATCCTCCTCGAAGTCGCCCATCGCCCGAAGGACGCCCGCCCAGTCGTGATCGTCGGCGCATAATTTCGTCGCGCGGCCGCCCGCCACGAGCGGAAAATCATCCCCTGCCGCCTTGAAATCGACGTACGGGGCTTCGCCCAGGCCACGCACAACGCATGGCAGCAGGAACAGGATCACCAAGGGAAGTGTGCGCGGTATCGTCAAAGGCATGGCTTCGGGCCGCCGTCGGCCGGCTACACGAGCAGGATTTCGCCCGATGCGGGCGCCGGGGCCCCGAGCGCCACGGACCGAGCGCCGGGCGAAGCTCCGCCGACCACGATGCCGTAGCGGCCCGGGATCCAGACCGCGTGACCGCCCTCGTCGATCTGGAGCAACGCTTCGGTCTTGAGTTGAAACTCCACCACGACCGATCCGTTGGCCGGGACCGTCAGCTTCTGAAAGCCCACCAACGTCGCCTTCGGTGCATCGGTTTGGTTGCGGGGCGGCACGAGATAGCACTGGGCCGTTTCCGCCGTGGCGGCCCCGGAACCGTTGGCGAGCGTGGCCCGCACGGTCAGGTCCTGTCCCGCGCGCACGTTTTTCGCGCCGATCGACAGATCCCGGTACGAGAACTTCGCGTACGAGAGCCCGAAGCCGAACGGGTATAAGGGCTCTATTTCGGCGAACCGATAGGTGCGGCCCCGCATGCCGTAATCCTCGAACGAAGGTAGGTCTTCCGTGCGCCGCGGCACAGTGACCGGCAGCTTTCCCGAAGGCGAAACTTCGCCAAAAAGCACCTCGGCGACGGCCCGGCCGCCTTCGCAGCCCGGGTACCAGACCTGCAGCACCGCGTCGCAGAATTCCTGCGCTTCGGGCACGGCCAGCGCGCCACCGCCCGTCAAGACGAGAACCAGCTTTTTCGCGTGCTTCCTCAGTTCCCGAAGGAAATTGGCCTGGCAGTCCGGCAGCTCGATCTTCGAGCGATCACCGCCGTCCGGTGAGGTCACCGCGTCGCCCTCCTCGCCTTCCAGCGCGGGGTCCATGCCCAGCACGGCGATCACGACCTCCGAATCGGCCGCCGCCGGATAGGTATAATTCACGCCGGGCGCCACCGGCCCGAGAAGCGGACAGCCCTGCCGATACTCGACCCGCGTGCCTTCGGCGCAGAATTCGGTGATGCCCTCGACCAGGGTGACAAGTTGCGTCGAAATGCCGTAGTAGTTGCCGAGCAGGACGCTCGCGCTCGCCGCCGCGGGGCCGGCGACCAGCAGGCTCGCGGGATCGCGCCTCAGCGGCAGTAGCGCGTTGTTCTTCAGCAGCACCACCGATTCCGCCGCGGCCCGCCGGGCCAGGCCCCGGTGAGTGGGGCAGTCGATGATGTCCGGCGACACCCCGGCCCAGGGCACGCGCTCGGGCGGATCGAACAGACCCAGTTTGAACTTGGTCGCAAGCAGGCGCCGCAGCGAAACGTCGATCTGCGCTTCGGTGATCAGGCCTTCCTTCACCGCGATCAGGAGATCGTGGTACGTGCAGCCGCAATTGAGGTCGCAGCCCGCGCCCACCGCCAGGGCGGCCGATTCCGCCGCGGTCCGCGTCACCTTGTGGTGCAGATGGAAATCGTCGATCGCTCCGCAGTCGCTGACAACGTGTCCCTTGAAGCCCCACTTCCGGCGGAGGATATCGACGAGAAGCCGCTGGCTCGCGCAGCAGGGTTCGCCCAGAGTCCGGTTATACGCACCCATGACCGCTTCGACTCCCACCCGCACCAACTTTTCGAACGCGGGCAGATAGGTCTCCGCAAGGTCCTTTTCGGTGGGCCGAGCGTCGAAGCCATGCCGGAGCTGCTCGGGCCCGCTGTGCACGGCGAAGTGCTTTGCGCAGGCCGCCGTCTTGAGGTACCGGGGGTGGTTCCCCTGGAGCCCGAGCACGATGGCCGAGCCCAATTCGCCCGTCAGGAACGGATCCTCCCCGAAGGTCTCCTGCCCCCGGCCCCAGCGCGGGTCCCGGTAAATATTGATGTTGGGCGTCCAGAACGTGAGCCCCTGGTACTGCCCACGCCGGCCGGCCGCGACCGCCGCGTGATGCTTGGCCCTCGCCTCGTCGGCGACCACCTCGCCGATGCGGCGGAGCAGTTCGCGGTTCCAAGTAGCGGCCAGGCCGATGACCTGTGGGAACACGGTCGCCCGCCCGTTCCGGCCCACCCCATGGCAGGCTTCGCTCCACCAGTTGTAAGCCGGAACCCCCAGCCGCTCGACCGGGGCGTTCTCGTGCAGGAGCTGGCCGACTTTCTCCAGCAGCGAAAGGCGCCCCGCGAGATCGTCGACGCGCTTTTCGAGCTCCAGATCGGGATTAAGGAATGGAGCGTTCAGGACGTGAAGGTATTGTCCGGTTCCCCGCTTGGACCGCGGGCGCGGTTCGATGAAGCGGCCGAGCCGCAGGGATGAGCATTGCGTGGCACAACTCCGACATGATGGAATGCGGTTCCCGCGTTCAACCCTATTTTCTCATCCGGGAGGCCGAGGGGAGCGGGAAGCGAAATCGTGAAGCGCGGGATGCCCCGAACATGCGGACCAATCATAAGGCTCGAGCCGGAAATCGAGAGTGTGTTGACAGGCGTGGATTCGGACTCGGGTCAGCAGTCTGGCGCGCGGGTCCGCCCAGGGCAAATCGAATTCCGTTCGAACGATAGAACTGGCGGTCGCGGGCGGCTTCCGAACCGAAACCCCGCGCGTTCGGGTCGGCGGATAGTCACCCGGACGCCGAGCCGGATGGAGCATGCTGACCGGTCGCGCGGGCCGTCGCGGCCGGTGGCACGGACGCCGGGGCCGATGACCGTTCGGCTCCGCCCGCCCGCGGGGCATAAATCCGAAACCGGCCCCCGCATTCGAGCAGGCCGAGCATCATGAGCAATCCATCGTAATACCGGAAGCGACCCTCGGGCGTCTTCATCTCCCATAGCCGACGCACGAACGGACGGGCCAGCGTGGGATCGGCGGCCATGCCCGCGCAGGCCTCCATGGCGCACAGTCCCTTGCTTTGCTCGGTGGAAACGGGGGTCCCGTCCAGTTCCAGGCGACCGGGGCAATGCGGATGCCGGCGCGAGAAGAACCGCAGGACGCGGTCCGACTGCGCGACTTCCCAGCGGTCCGCCGCCCACCAGGAATAATCCCAGGCGGGATACGACAGCGTGCGCCAGGCATCGTACTCGAAGATCCCATGCCCGCCGAGCGCCACCGGCGTCCCGTCGAAGTGGCAATAGTCCGGCATCAGGCCGGTTCGCGGGTTCGCCGCACGCTTCCACAGCGCGCGGCTTGCGCGGGCCGACGCGGCGAAAAATGCCCGGTCCGCAGGGGCCGCGGCCCATCGGGCCCAGAGCTCGTAAAAGGCCGGGAGCATATACGAAGGATCCGTGAAATGCGCCGCCGGCCCTCCCGGGCCGAAAACCACCAGCCGCGAACGGGGGTCGAACATATCCGAGACGCCGTCCCTGGCCGGATCGCTGTCCTTGTGCAGCATCGTATGCAGGATCGCCTGCGCTTCGGCCCCGTAATCGAAAATGCCCGTGCCGTCGCCCCAGCGGTGAGAGGCGAAGAACAGGGCCATGGCGAACCATTCTTCGCCGTCCGGCGCCGGTCCCTGGTCGAGCGGCCTGCCGGAAAAATCGGTGTGCCACGCGAAGTACCCGCGGTACGGCCCCGAGTCGTGGTACATGTGGCGCTTCGCGAAGCGCCAGAGTTCGTCGAACTCCTTCCGGTGGCCAAGCTGCACCGCGATCATCATGCCGTACGACATGCCCTCGGTCCGCACATCTTGGTTGGCGATATCGGCGATGTAGGCCATGTCGCCCGGCACGGGGTAGAACACCCGCTGGGTCGCGTCCTCGCCGTAGAAGAGCTGCCGCCAGGCGGCGTCGATCTTCCGCGAGACCTCGGTGTCGGACTTGCCGAGGAGTTGACCGAAAAGGTCGGGGGTGGCCTGCGCCTGGGACCGGGCTGCCTGCACGGGAGGAGGAACGGCCCGCGCAGGAGCGCCGGCGCCGGGCCTCGCACCCAGGGTCAGTCCGATCAGGATCGCCGGAACGGTGAGGCGCTTCATGGCTGGGCGAAGCCGGCGCGGCGATCTTCCAATTCGCGCTGAATTCGGAGATTGAGCGCCTTGCCGATCGGATAGAGGGCGAGGCAGATGAGGCCCAAGGCGAAGGGAATGGCCGCGTAGACGCTGTTGCAAAGGCGGATGCCGAGGCCCGCAAGCGCGGATTGGGCGGCGTTTGGAACGTACCCGTAGGCCGCCATGAGCCAGCCGCTGAGGGCTCCTCCCAGGCCGAGGCCGGCCTTCAGGGCGAACAGGATGCCGGCGTACATGAAGGCCGTCGCGCGGCGCGAGGTGATCCACTCCGAATAGTCAGCGACATCCGCGATCATCACCCAGAGGACCGGCACGGTCGGCCCGTAGGCGAGCGGCCAGAGGACATTGAGCAGAAACAGCAGCTTGAGATTGGTCGGCGACACGAAAACCATCGCCGCCTGCGCGAGGGTCGCGACGGCAAGACAGACGAAGAACAAGGCCTTCTTGCCGAAGCGGTCGGCGAGGGGCTTCGAGAGCAGGATGCCGCCGATCTGAATGACCGAGCCGAGCGAGTTGAAGAAGCTGAAGCCAACCGCCGCGGCGTTAGAGAAGTCCGGCTTCACCAGCAGCCCCAGAGCGCCCAGAATGCTCCTTCCGCCCGTGGCCGCACCGCCCCCGGCGACGCCGAGGCCCACCATTTTCAGGAAATGCGCCACCGACGCCTGGTCCATGTAGTATTGGAGGAAATAATTGAGCGAACTGCCGCGCAGGACGAGGCTCGTGAACAGGAGCACCGTCAGGATGAACATCGCGAGCCAGGGTTTGCACGTGACCACGTTTTTCACGTCCTCGCGCAGCGCGGGCTTCTGCTCCGGGCTCGGCAGGACCCGCTCTCTCGTCGTCGTGAACACCACGATGTTGCAGAGCACCATGATCGCGGCGAAGATCGCCATGGTGATCTCCCAGCCCTTCGCGCTGTTGCCGCCACCGAACTTGTCCACCAGGGGGAGCGCCAGCGCCTGGATGATGAACTGCCCGAAGAGCGCGGCCACGAACCGGTAGCGCGCGATGTTGGTGCGCTCGTTCACATCGGGGGTCATGACCCCCATCAGCGCGGAGTACGGCGTGTTGTTCGCCGAATAGAAGATCATCACGAGAATGTACGTGATGTAGGCGTAGGCCAGCTTGCCGTGCGGCCCGACGTGCGGCGTCACATACACGAGCCAGAACGCGAGCCCGAAGGGAATCGCGGTGGCGAGCACCCAGGGGCGGAATTTGCCCCAGCGGGTCATGGTCCGGTCGGCCAGGGCGCCGATGACCGGATCGAAAACGGCGTCGCACAGACGCACGAGCAGGAACATCCAGCCGACCGCCACCGCCGAGAGCCCCACCGTATCCGTGTAAAAACGGTTTTGGTAGAGGATCATCGACTGGAAGAAGAAGTTGGTGGCTATGTCGCCGACGGCGTAGCCGGCCTTCTCCCGGAACGAGAGGCGGTGCGAACGGACGGAAGAGGGGGGGGCGGATGCGCTCATGCGGAAAAGCGGGCGGGAGGATTCGAAATCGGTTGGGCGGGGACGCCCGCGATTCAGGTCAGAAACAGGAGCTGATGGCGAGCACGGGGTGCAACCGGCGCTCCGGGCTAACAATAGACTTGCCGCGCCGGCGGATTCCCGCCACCGATCCTGGGCGATGAACGAACGCCGCATCACCCTGGCCGACATCGCCCGGCAGGCCGGCGTCCACGTCACCACCGTCTCCCTGGCCATGCGCAATCATCCGCGGCTGCCGGAGGACACGCGCCGCCGCATCCAGGCGATCGCGCAGGAACTGGGCTACGTGCCCGATCCGTACCTGCGCGCCCTGGTCGCCTATCGCGGGCGGACGACGCCTCGCAAGAATCCCCCCACCCTCGCCTACGTCACCAACTGGAACACCCGCTGGGGCTGGAAGCGCGTCACCGCCCATCCGGACTTCTTCTCGGGCGCGCTCGCAAAGGCCAACGAACTCGGCTTCAACTTGGACCACTTTTGGATGCGTGAGCCCGGTCTCACCCACGGCCGGCTGAGCGCGATCCTGCGGGCCCGGGGCATCACGGGGCTGATCATCGCCTCCCACGTCCGTGAAATCGACGTCGCCCTGCACTTCGAGTGGGAGAAGTTCAGCGCGGTCAAGATCGACTATTTTCCCCACCAGCCGCAGTTGCACAACGTGACCAACAACCAGCTCCAGGTCATCCGGCTCGCCATGCAGAAGGTCATCGAGGCCGGATACCGGCGCATCGGCTTCGTCATGGACCAGGGCTGGGACATAACGGTGGACCGGCTCTGGAGCGCCGGCTTTCACTGGGAGCAGAGCCGCCTTCGGCTTGCCGATCGCATTCCGCCTTATATGATTCCCGAATCCAAAAGCTTCGAATCCTGGTACTGGCGCCACCGTCCCCAGGTCATCATCAGCAAGAGGGAATTCGTCGTGCCCGAGCTGCGGACGCTGGGGCAGCGGGCCCCGAAGGACGTCGCTTTCGTGGACCTCTTCCTGGAGGATTCCTCCGGCGCCGTCGCTGGCATCCGCCAGAATCACGATACAGTTGGCGCGCTTGCCGTGGAAATTCTCGCGGGGCAGCTTCAGCACAACAAATTCGGAGTGCCGGCGATCCCAACGACCACGTACGTGGAAGGGACCTGGTTCGACGGGGCGTCCTGTCCGACCCCCGCGGGATCGTTCGGCGCGTCATGAGTCCGCGCGCCCTGGCCCTTGCGGCCGCCGTCCTCCTTCCCCTGGCCGCCGTCTCCCAGGGGTTCGAACGGGAGTCCGACGGCGTCGTCGTGCCCCTCGCCGGAGGGGTGGTGCTCAAGCTGGAACCGCGCTCGGAGCGCATCGTCCGGGTCATGCGCGCAAAGGACCGCGCGTTTTTCCATCATCCGAGCCTTATGCTGGTCCCAAGCACCGCCGGCTCCCCCCGGTGGGAGGTCGTCCAGGAGGGGCGCGAGGTCAGGCTGACCACGGACGATATTCAGGCCATCGTCGACGTGGACACCGGCCGGGTCACCTTCCAGGACCGCGCGGGCCGCACGATCCTCGCGGAAGCGCCGGCCGGAGCCACCCTGCAGCCCGCCGTCGTGCAGGGTGTCGCGACCTATCACGTGCGCCAGCAATGGGAACCCGGCCCGCCCCGGGCCGGGGTCGGCGGCGGCGGCTCGGCGCCCACTGAGGCGCTGTACGGGCTCGGGCAGCACCAGCTCGGATTCCTGAACCTCAAGGGGCGCGATCTCGACCTCTGGCAGCACAACACGGAGGTGGCGGTGCCGTTCCTCGTCTCGACGCGCGGCTACGGCATTCTGTGGGACAACGCCTCGTACACCCGCTTCGGCGCCCTGCGCGACCCTCAACCGGTGCCCGATTGCACGTTCACCCCGGATGGACACGGGGGCGGGGCCTGGGAGGGGACGCTCGTGCCGAAGACGACGGGCGTGTATATCTTCCGGCCCCGGTTCACGAACGAGTTCACGCTCTGGCTGGACGGCAGGCGTCTCATCCACCGCTGGCGTCAAAACTGGCTGCCCGGCATCGAGGAGGCTCCGGTCGCACTCCAGGCCGGCCGGCATTACCGCGTTCGGGCGGTGTGGAGCAAGGAATCGGACCGGGGCGAAGCGGCCCTGCTCTGGAAGACGCCCGCGCGCGAGGACACCACCTCGCTCTGGTCGCAGGTGGGCGGAGGCATCGACTACGATTTCGTTTATGGGCCGTCCCTCGACCGGGTCGTGGCGGGCTATCGCGAACTCACAGGGACGGCGCCGCTGATGCCCATCTGGGCCTTCGGCTTCTGGCAATCGCGCGAGCGCTACCGCACCCAGGCGGAGATCCTGGACACCCTCGCCGGATTCCGGGCCCGCGGCATCCCGATCGACAATATCGTCCTCGACTGGTTCTACTGGCCCGAATCGAAATGGGGCTCCCACCGGTTCGATCCGGCGCGCTTTCCGGATCCGGCGGCGATGATCCGCCAGATCCATAATCGGTATCACGCGCATCTGATGATCTCGGTGTGGCCGAAGTTTTATCCGGGCACGGCCAATTTCAAGGAGCTGCAGTCGCGCGGACTGCTCTACCAACCCAATCTCCGCGAAGGGCTGCGGGACTGGGTCGGGTACCCGTACACGTTCTACGACGCCTTTTCGGCCGAAGGCCGCAGGATCTACTGGAACCAGATCGAGCGCTCGCTTTTCCGGTTGGGCATCGACGCCTGGTGGCTCGACGCGTCCGAGCCGGACCTGCTGCCGCAACCCTCGCTTGAGGGAACGCTCACCCATATGAACCCCACGGCCCTGGGACCCGCCTCGCGCGTCCTCAATGCCTATCCCCTGATGCACACGGGCGCCGTGTACCGGGGGCAGCTCGCCGCCGCACCGGGCCGGCGGGTGTTCATCCTCACCCGCTCCGCGTTCGCCGGCCAGCAGCGCCATTCCGCCGCGACGTGGTCGGGCGACACCACCTCGACATGGACCGCGCTGCGCCGGCAGATCGCCGCGGGCCTCGGCTTCTCGATCTCTGGGATACCGTACTGGACCATGGACGTCGGGGGCTTCGCCGTGCCCGCGCGGTTCGCCAGGCCCGATCCGGATCCGGCGGACGCGGCGGAGTGGCGGGAGCTCAACACCCGTTGGTTCGAATTCGGGACATTTGTGCCCATCCTTCGCGTGCACGGGGAGTTTCCCTACCGCGAAATGTGGCAATTCGGCGGCGATGGAAGCCCGACCTATCGGGCCGAGCTCAAGTTCGACCGGCTCCGCTATCGCCTCCTGCCCTATATCTATTCGCTCGCGGCCGCGGTGACGCGCGAGGGGAGCACGATCCTGCGGCCCCTCGCGATGGATTTCCCCGGCGACTCGCGCGTCTTCGATCTCACCGACGAGTACCTGTTCGGCCACGCGCTGCTCGTGAGCCCGATCACTGAATACCGTGCCCGCAGCCGCCTCGTCTATCTTCCGGAAGGCGCGGCCTGGTACGATTTCTGGACCGGCGCCCTTCAGGCCGGGGGCTTGACCTATCGGATGGCCGCGCCTTACGGCGCCATTCCGGTATCGGTCCGCACCGGCTCGATCGTGCCCATGGGCCCCGAGCGCCTGTACGCCGCCGAAAAGCCCGCGAATCCGATCACGCTCTACGTGTACACGGGGGCCGACGGGGTGTTCGATCTGTACGAGGACGACGGGCTCACGAATGCCTACGAGCGGGGCGCGTCCGCGACGATTCCCCTCCGCTGGAACGAGGCGGCCCGGACGTTGACCATCGGGCCGACCCTAGGCCGCTTTCCCGGCATGCTGACCGAACGCGAGTTCGACATCGTTCTGGTGACGCCGGCCAAGCCCGTCGGATTCTCGTTCGATCCCCGGCCGAATCGGCGCCTTCGCTACCGGGGCGCGAGGCTTTCCGCCCATTTTCGCTGACCCCAAGATGCCGTGCGGCGGGCAAGGGGGGAAAGATCCCGCGCTCAGTAAGTGTAGCCCAGCTTGTGCCGGACGAAATCCTTCACACCCACGGGATAGAGGGACAGTTGATCGAGCGTGCGCGTCCGGCCGTCGGCCGCGGTCACGATGAAGCGGTAATCGCGAATCGAATAATCAATGGAGCTGAGCCACTTCAGTGCGGGGGCGCCCCGGCCCATGTAGGGCGTGAGCGTTCCCCAGACCCGGTCGTGGTTCAGGACCGGCTTGTGGTCGTCGACGAGCACATGGACCGGCTTGTCCGTGAAATCCTCAACCATGACCCGAACCGGCACGAACGTCGGATCCTTCACGAGCAAGGCGAAGGTGTAGGCCACCCGCGGCAGCTTCGGTTCAGGGATCATTCGCGGCGCTCCGATCCGGATGATTCCATCGTCCGCATGGGGCACGCCGCCCTTCGGGTCGAAGAGCAGATGCAGGGTTTCGCCGTCGGAGACAGGCACCGTCAGCGCCACGCTGGGCCGGACGGAGCACCCTGCCGCAAGGACGAGGCTCAGTGAAAGGGCGGCCGGGACGGACCACCTGTGGGAAATGGACTGGATCGACATTCTCGGAGACGGAAAGGATGGAGCCGGAGCGCCCGCCCTTCGCCACGCGACGATTGGAGCCCGTGCGGCGCCGGGCAAGCCCGGAGTGCGGCCGCCCTCCCGCGGAGGCTTGTGACCGGGAAAGGCTCCGGATTCAGGCGCGAAACGCCGCGGCCAAACCGGGCTCCCTTCGCAAGTCCCACCGGCGCCTTTTTTCGTCCAGCCGACTCTTCCATCCGGCGAGGCCATGATCGAAATGCAATCCGAGGCAAGGCCCAGTGCCGGCACCTTGCTCCAGCCTCTCCAACCGGCCAGCTTTCCCCGAGAACTATCCGCCGGAGATCCACTGAAATCCGCGAATAACCAAGAATCGCCATCGCCAGCCCGCCGGTGGCGGCTCAAGCTGGATCCGGGTCCATGACTCCCTCACCATTGCGAAAGGTTTACCTGACTTCCGCCGGTTTGGTTGTGGAGGATACGCGGGGCTTCCGCCTCCTGTCCGCCGAAAGCCAGCTCGACGGGCTCTTCCGCGCCGGCGATCCCCACCGCTGGTTGGAGCGCGCGCTCGCCGG
>JBOHXF010000293.1:0-10399 GCA_050737455.1 Opitutaceae bacterium
TACGGCCAGACCAGCGGTTACCTCGCCGATCCGATGCTGACCGTCTACTCCACGAGCGTGACCCCCAACGTGGTGG
Source organism: Opitutaceae bacterium (assembly GCA_050737455.1). GTDB lineage: Bacteria > Verrucomicrobiota > Verrucomicrobiia > Opitutales > Opitutaceae > Palsa-1447. Next base: position 77 of record JBOHXF010000293.1, read on the forward strand.
TCGCCGCCAACAGCGGCTGGGGCGACGACCCGCAGATCGCGACGGTCGCCCATGCGGTCGATGCCTTCGCCCTGAATTCGGGCAGCAAGGACGCGGTCGTCCTGCTTACGCTGCCGCCAGGCTCGTACACAGCCCAGGCGACCAGCGCGAATGCCGGGTCCGGCGTGGTTCTGGTCGAGGTTTACGAAGTGAAATAGCCTTCACTCGGCCCGCCGGCAGGGACAGGATAGCCGTTTCCCTCCTGCCATGAAACGCGACGATGTGCTGGGTAAGATCAAAGCCGAGAAGGTGATCGCGCTGATCCGGGCCGACAGCCCGGACGGCCTGCTGGATTGCGCCAAGGCCCTTGCGGAGGGGGGGCTCACGAGCATCGAAGTCACGATGACCACGCCGGGAGCCATCCGGACTCTGGAGAAGGCGACCGCCGAACTCCCGCAGTTCCTGTTCGGCCTCGGGACGGTGCTCGACGCGGAGACGGCGCGGATCGGGATTCTGGCCGGCGCGAAATTCCTCGTAACCCCCGCCCTCCGGCCGGATGTGATCGCGGTGGGGCGCCGGTACAGCGTGCCTGTCATGTGCGGGGCCCTGACGCCCACGGAAATCGTAAACGCTTGGGAAACCGGGGCCGATATGGTCAAGGTCTTCCCGGCGGAGTTTTTCGGGCCGGCCTACATCAAGTCGGTCAAAGCGCCGCTTCCGCAGGTCGAATTGGTTCCCACCGGCGGCGTGAATGCGGAAAACGTCGGCGAATTCCTGCGGGCGGGCGCGGCCGCCGCTGCGGCCGGCAGCTCGCTGGTCGAGGCCAAGGCGCTCAAGGAGAAGAATTGGGGCGCGATCACCGACCGGGCGAAAGCGTTCGCCGCCGCGGTCGCCGCCGCGAAGTAGGCTCGGGGGAGAATGGCCTTCGCTTCGGAGAGCGGACCAGACCGTTGCGAGAGGAGCGGCGGTCGACCCCGTGCGCCCGCAGAGGGACCGCAGGCGGCTATCCCGCCGGAATCGGATCGAGGTATTTGGCGATGTCCGGGATTTCCTTCATCCGGCGCCCCCCGCTCCAGCGGGCAAAATAGGGGTCCTCCTCGGGGCGGAGCTCCACCGCCTCCTCGCCTTCGGCTTCCTCGTCGTCCTCCGGGTCCTTTCCGTCGGCGCCCAGGATCGTCCAGTCCGCCTCCTCGTCGAAGACATGGGAGATCCGCAAGGCCTGCGGATCGAGGATCAGGGCGGGGTTGCGGACCGTCCCGTTCTTAACGAATTCGATGAGGCAGGGATAATGCAGCCGCTTGAAGCGGGCCTGGAAGTCGCTCACCCATTTGTTGGACACGCCCTCCCGGCGGTTCAGGAGGACAATGTCCGAGAAGTGGATGCATGCTTCGAACCAGGCGCGGAGGGGCGGCTTCGCCTCCACCAGGCGGCAATCGACGACGCAGATGATCCGGCCCAGCCTAAGGCCGCCGTTGGTGGACCAAACTTTGAAGGCTTCGATCTGGTCCACCGGATTGGACCGTCCGTCGGTAAGGAAGAAGATCCGGGCGGCGCCTGGAGGAACCGTGGCGTCGATCGCGCCCGCCGGCGGCAACTCGAAGCCCCGCGTGGCTGACGATCCGGCGGCCCGTTCACCGGTTGCAGGCAGCCATTTCCAACGGGCAAGGCCTGCGCGGGCGATCAGGCGCTCGGATGCGGACGACTCGGCCTCGCGTTCGCCGATCAGGACGGCCGCCTTCTCCGATTCCTCCAGCCCTCCTTCCAAAAGGTCGGCCAGCACCTCGCGCCGGCCGGAACCGGCCGCGCCCAGGATCAAGTACACGAGCGGTTCGTCTTTCGGGTCCGCGAACATCTTGAGTTTCGGCCATTGTACCGGCGAGGGATGGCCATGCAAGGGGTCCTCGGCGCATGGGCGCGCGCAAGCTCACCCAAATGAGGGATTCCGCCGGCGGCGTGTCAGATCACTCAAGATCGGCCGACAAATTGCATGATGCCGCCCTCCCTGCGATCTCAGAACTTGAAGACATGGTTTTGGGCTGCGTCGCGCAGCCAGTGATCCACCAAAACCAAGGCTGCCATCGCCTCCACGATCGGCACCGCCCGCGGTAGGACGCAGGGGTCGTGCCGGCCGCGGGCTTTCAGCTCCGTTTCGCGGCCCTGGACGTCGACGGTCTCCTGCGCACGGAGAATCGTCGCGGTGGGCTTGAAGGCCACGTTGAAACAAATCTCCTCGCCGTTGCTGATTCCGCCCTGGACGCCGCCGGAGCGGTTGGTGGAGGTATGGACCTTGCCGTCTTGGCTCCGAAACGCGTCGTTGTGCTGCGAGCCGGTCAGCAGCGTGCCGGCGAACCCGCTGCCGATTTCGAAGCCTTTGGTCGCAGGAAGGGAAAGCATCGCCTTGGCGAGATCGGCTTCCAGCCTGTCGAAAACCGGTTCGCCGAGGCCCGCGGGCACGCCCCGCACCCGGCACCGGATGACGCCGCCCACCGAATCGCCTTCGACCCGCACGGCCTTGATCCTCTGGGCCATCCGTTCCGCCGTGGCGGGATGCGGGCAGCGCACCGGGCTGGCCTCCACCTCGGCGAGGCTGGGATAGGGCTCGGCGTCAGGCATGCGGATGTCCTGCACCGCGGCGACGAAGGCCCGGATCTCGACTCCGCCCCCATGTGTCAGGAGCTTCTTCGCGACGGCCCCGGCCGCTACGCGCCCGATGGTTTCCCGGGCCGAGCTCCGGCCTCCACCCCGGTGGTCGCGGATGCCGTACTTGATCTGGTAGGTGTAGTCGGCGTGGGACGGCCGGAACTTCTCCTTCATCTCGTCGTAGGCGCCCGGTCGGGCGTCGTGATTGCGGACGAGAAGCGAGATCGGCGCGCCGGTGGTCCGGCCCTCGAAGATTCCGGAAAGAATCTCGACCCGATCGTCCTCATGCCGGGGTGTCACGAGGTCGCTTTGGCCCGGCCGGCGCCGGTCCAATTCGGTCTGGATCTCCTCGGGGGAAAGCGGAAGCCGCGGAGGGCAGCCGTCGATCACCACGCCGACCGCCGGCCCATGGCTCTCGCCCCAAGTCGAAATCGCGAAGAGCTTGCCGAAGCGGTTGGGCATGGGTGTTGGGAAGGGGGCTTCGGCCAGAATTTCGGTTTTGACGCCGGGGGCAAGCCTGCGCGGACCGGGGGAACTCGTTTGACGCCTTCCGAGTCACAACCGGCCTCCGCAACCTTGGCGAAGAGCCCGCGTCTAGCCCGGGTGGGCTTGGAGCCCCTGCAACTCCCCTTTACAATCCAGTCCAATTGATTTTTCATATCGCTTCCGGGCGGTCCTTACGGTTATCCGCCGATCGAATCCATCACCGATGACCTACCGCATCGCCCGCCTGAGTCTGGCCGCCGGGTGTCTCGCTTTCGCCTTGGCCGCCTCCGCCCAGGTCGGCTCTCGCCCGACGGGTGCGTTCGGCCGCCCCACGCGAGTCGGCGCCGAATCCATCATCAAGCCGGGGCGGGCCGCCATGATGAATAGCTTTACGCTCCAGGGCGGCGACATCGACTCGGTGCTCGGAGCGCTCCAGGCGAACACCGGCCGCATCGTGATCCACCCCAGCACGTTGCCGCCGGGGACCTATACGATCGACGTCGATCATCCGATTCCCATGCGGGAATTCATCCTGGCGCTGGAGACGCAGCTCTTCGAGAACGGCATCGCGGTGATCCCGCTCGGGAAGGATTTTCTCAAAGTGGTTCCGCTGGTCCAGGCGAAGCAGGAGGCGCCCGAGTTCATCGAGGGCTCCACGCTCGGCCTGCCGCCCAGCAGCCGGATCGCGACCAAGCTCTTTCAGTTCCATTTCCTCCGGGCCGCCGACATGTTTCGCCGCGGGCCGATGGGAGGCTTCGGGGACCTCCTGACGAACACGCTCGGCGGCGGGGTCGTCGTCTTCGACAAAGAGAACTCCGCGCTCGTAACCGATACGGTCAGCAATCTTCAGCGGATCGAGATGCTCCTCAAGCAGGTGGACCGACCGGCCCTGAGCGGCTTCACGATGAAGTTCTACCAGCTCGACAATGGCGCCAAGGCGAGCGACGTGGTGACAAAGATGCACGCGCTGCTGCAAGGCGCGGTCGCCGAGCAGCTCGGCAGCGGAACCACCTACAACGCGGACGACCGGACAAACCAGGTCATTGTGATCACGGATAAGCGGGAGGTGCCGTTCTTCAACGAGCTCATTTCAAAGCTGGACCTGAAGTCGGCCCCCAATACGCGGACTGCGGTCATCTACCTCCAGCACGCCGATGCCACGACGCTCCAGACCGTTCTGGCCTCGGTGATCAGCGGCCAGGTGGCCGCGACGCAGAAGGCGACCGGATCCGCTCCCGTCGCGACGGCGAATCCGGCCTCCCGGGCCGGCTTTCATCTGTCGCCCGCCGCCGCCGAGGCGGTCAAGGAAGCCTCGAGCGCGGCGTTCTCCCCTTACGCCAGCGTCGTCGCCGACGAACGGAGCAATTCGATCGTGGTCTCGGGCACCTCGGACGATGTCCGCCTCGTCCGGGACCTGGTGGCGAAACTCGACAAGGCTCTCGCGCAGGTCCGCATCCAGGTGATCATCGCCGAGGTGACGCTGTCGGATACGGACATCAGCGGGATCCAGTCGCTTGGGCTCACGGTGAACACGGACAATGTGCGCGGCACCCACATCACCAATTTCGCCGGCGGATCGAGCGGCGCGGCGATTCCCGACACCAACATCACCGGATGGGACTTGACCGACGGCGTTGTCAATCCGCTGGCCTTCAATGCCATGTTCGAGCCGGGCGCCGCCGGGGCGAAAAGCCGCGTTCACGTGCTTTCGGCGCCGACCATCGTCACGGCCCACGCACAGAAGGCGACGATCACGGTTGGCGAACAGCTTCCCGTGATCAACAGCATCCAAACTTCGGCGGGAACCTCCGAGCCCTACCAGAACGAAAGCGTGTCGTACCAGAACGTCGCCATCAACTTGAACGTGACGCCGCTGATCGGCGACAACGGTGACATTCAATTGAACCTCGACCAAACCGTGGACACGGTCATTGGCGAGGTCTCGGTCAATGGCAATAACCAGCCTGAGATCGGCCACCGCGAGGCGAAATCGTACGTCACGGTCAAGGACAACCAGATGATCGTCCTCGGTGGGATGCAGGAGACCCAGATGACCCAAACCCAGAACAAGATCGGATTTCTCTACGAGATTCCAATCCTCAGCCAGATCCTGGGCGGCCATACCGACGATTTGGAGCGCACCGAATTGCTTTTCTTCATCCGTCCGCATATCATCCGGCCCGACGAGACCACGGAGGATACGCAGCGCCGCATCCAGGAGATGTCCAACCGGGACCAGATCAATCAGTTCCTGCGCAATCCCGCGCCGCAGCCGAACAACAAGGTCCAAAATTTCCTGGATCGGTTCAAGGGCGACGACTAGCGAGGCTTCGCCTCGGACCGATGAATCGCAATAATCAAGCACTTGACCTGTTGCCGCCGTGTTTGGGAATTCAAGGAGTCCAGCCCCATTCGATTTCGCTTTTGAGATTTCCTTGCCTTTGGAGTCGTAATGCCCGTTAGCCTAGACGCAGTCCTGCCCGCAGCGATCGCCGCGAAACTGACGGATGAGCAGCGGCAAGGCGTCGAGGAGGCTCCCCGGGGAAGCCGCCTGCTCACGCTCGCCAATGCGCTCGGCGTGCCCGAGGCGGACGCCTTGAGCCTGGTGGCGCAGGCCGGCGGCCTGCCGATCGCGCTCGACCTGGAGACCGATCCGCACGCGCGCGGGCTTCTGCCCGCCCGGTTGGTGCACGACTACCAGATCATCGCAATCCGCAAGGTCCCGGGAGCCGGGGGCGACAGTGAGGAGGAGGTCACGGCCTCGACGCCGCTTCACCTCGCTTCAGCCTGGCCGCCGGACGCGACCATGGACGACTGGATCCACACGTTCACGTCGCGGCCGCTCATCTGGCATCTGGCGGTGCCCGAGCGTGTGCACCAGCTCATCATCGAAAACTTCGGCGTGGGCTCGCATTCGCTGGAGGACAGTGACGACAGCTATGTCGCGCCGGAGGCGCAGAACCAGGCCCAGGAGGTCGTCGACGAGGACGCCGCCGTGGTCCGGTTCGTGAGCGACGTGATCAGCCAGGCCATCGACGACCAGGCGACGGACATCCACTTCGAACCCCAGGAGGGGCAGCTTCGGATCCGCTACCGGGTGGACGGCCTCCTCGTCCCCGTGCCCCTGCCGGAGAACCTGCTCAGGTTCCAGGACGCGATCATTTCGCGGCTCAAGATCATGGCTCGCCTCAACATCTCCGAGCGGCGGCTACCGCAGGACGGGCGCATCAATTTCCGCAGCGGCAGCAACGTCCTGGACATCCGCGTTTCGACGATCCCGACCATCTACGCCGAATCGGTTTCGCTGCGGCTACTGAACCAGAAGAAGGAGGCCTTCACGATGGACCGGCTGGGCATGAGCCAGGAGGAGCAGGCCCAGATCAACCAGGTCCTGGACTATCCCCACGGGATCATCCTGGCTACCGGGCCCACGGGCTCGGGCAAGAGCACCTCGCTCAACGCGTTCCTGCGCAAGATCAACTCCACGGACCTGCGGATCATCACGATCGAGGATCCGATCGAATACGAAGTACCCGGGGTGAACCAGATGCAGGTCAGGCCGGAGATCGGGCTCACCTTCGCCGATGCCCTCCGGCATGTGCTGCGGCAGGATCCCGACGTGATCATGGTCGGCGAAATCCGCGACCGGGACACGGCGGAGATCGCGATCCGCGCCTCGCTCACCGGCCATCTCGTCTTTTCCACGATCCACACGAACGACGCCCCAGGCGTGATCACACGGCTGGTCGACATGGGGGTCGAGCCGTTCCTTGTGGCCTCCGCCATCGAGCTTGTCATCGCCCAGCGGCTCGTTCGGCGGCTCTGCCAGGAATGCTGCCGGCCCGCGCCGGTCTCGAAGGTCAAGCTGCGCGAGGTCCTCGACATCCTCCGGGTGGACGAGCACGAGGCTGAGCAGCTGGAAAACCTCAAGCAGCCGGTGGGCTGCGACCGTTGCCGCGGCACGGGCTATCGGGGCCGGATCGGCCTTTTCGAAATCTTCCGGCTCAACGACGAAATCCACGAACTGGTGCTGAAGCGCGAAAGCACGCGCACCCTGGGCGAGTGCGCGCGCCGGCACGGGATGCGCACGCTCGGCCAGAGCGGCTGGGAAAAGGTGAAGGCCGGCTACACGACCCTGGACGAAGTGCTGCGCGTCGTCACGGCCTCGGAATAGCCGATGGCTCGTTTCGCCTACAGCGGGAGGGACCGGGCGGGCGCGCCCGTCGCGGGCGACGTGGAGGCGCCAAGCCGGCGGGACGCCGTGCGCATTCTTGCGGCCCGGGGTTTTCATATCAGCCGGATGAGCGAGCCGGCGGGCGGAAAACCGCCCGAGCCCAAGGCCGCGCCCGCCCGAGTCCGGCCGCCGGCCCCGAACGGAAAACCGGCTCCGGCGAGGGGCGGCGGCTTCTCGTGGAGTCTCAGCGGAACGGATCCCACGACCCCGCGCCGCGCGGAGCGGCTGCCCTTCCTGGAGGCGCTGTACGATCTGACCTCGAGCGGCCTGTCCGCGGGCGAAGCGGTGCGGCTCCTGTCCGTGCGGCTCAAGGACCCGCGGCTGCACCGGCTCAGTGCGGCGCTTTGGGAGCAGCTAAGCGAAGGCTCCCCCCTGTCGCGTGCCATGTCGGCCCAGGAGGACGTTTTCGACGGCGCGACGATCAACCTGATCCAGGCGGGCGAGGCGACCGGCTCGCTGAACGAGACGCTCGCCCGCATCATCGCGCACCTGACCGAGCGGCGGGAGGTCCAGCGCCAGCTCCTCGCCGCCCTCGCCTATCCGGTCTTCATGGTGGTCGTCGCCGCCGGCGTCATCCTGTTCTTCCTCTTCTTCCTGCTGCCCAGGCTGCAGACTCTGCTGACCTCGCTCGGGGGGGAGATGCCGATCTCGACCAGGATTCTGATCGGCGGATCGACGTTCATGCTGCACTACGGGATCTTCGTGTTCATCGCGCTCGCCCTCCTCGGGGTCTCGTTCTGGCGCTGGCGGCAGACCGAGGCCGGACGGAACACGACGGACGCATGGATGCTGAAGCTGCCGCTCGTCGGCCCCTTCGCGGCGTCGCGCACCGTCCTGGAATTCTCGCAGAATCTGTCCGTCCTGCTCGAGAACGGGATCACCGCGTCGGAGGCGCTGCGCATGACCGTCCGGCAGATCACCAACCGCGTGCACCAGCGGGCGTTCGAGGAGGCGACCGGACGGGTGCTGGAAGGCGAGGCGCTGTCGCAGGCGGTCGGCCGCACGGGGGTTTTCCCGGACCTCGTCCTGGACCGGCTTTCCGTCGGCGAGAACACGGGCAACGTCGTGCCGAGCCTGCGGGAGATCGGCAAGAGCCACAGGAAACTGCTCTCCCGCCGGCTGAACCTGTTCACTTCGGCGATTGCGACCGCCGTCCTCTTCTGCGTCTTCGCCTTCGTCGGCTTCATCGCCTTCGCCATCGTCATGGCGGTCTTCCAGGTGAGCGCGAGCTTCAAGTAGCCCGCGGCGGGGCCCTAACGGGCGGAGCGGACGATTTCCACCGAGGAAACGCTCAGGCTCGCGTTGAGCAACGCCGGATTGGCCCGATCGGCCAGAAGCGAGAACGATTCGATTCCGATATACGGCGCCCGCTGCTGCAGGCGGTGATAGAAGTTCTCGATGGCGTCCCAGCTCGCGCGCTGGATGCTGACATTGACGGTGTGGAACGCGAAGTTGCCGTTGCTGAGGTCCTGGCCGGGGGCGATGTTGTAGCCGGTGAGCCCGGCAGCCTGCGCGAGATCCTGAACGGTGCCATTCAACCGCAGGCCGTCGAGGGTTTGCGACGGATCCAGATGCGAGGCCTCCTCCCGGGCGTACGTTTCGATCCGATCCCTCCGGGAGATCCAGAGGGCCTGTGTCTTGAGCTGCGCGGAGCTGCCACGCGCCTTGGCCGCGAACGCGCCGGCTCGCCCGATCAGGCTGGACAGCCAGATCGCCGCGACCGCGACCACCAGGACCAGGATGAGCAGCTTCTCACGGGCGGGCCGCGCGAGGAAGAGGGCGCGAAAGGTGCGGATCATGACTGCGGGAACGGCGCGGGCTTGACCGCTCCGGGTTTGAAGGTGATCTCGGCCTGGAATTGGGCCATGGCCTCGCGGGTCTGATCGGTGCGGATGTCCACGCCGTTCGGCGCGACTTCGGGAAGCCTTTCGAGCGTGCTGCGGTAAACGGGGATTTCCGCGGCATTGGCGGTCTGCGCCCGGAAGCTGATCGAATAGAGCTTGTCCTTGCTGGCCGTGGCCTGGACGAAATAGATGGAGTCGGGCTTCACGGGCGGCATTCCCACGAGGCGGATCATTTCGATGGGAAGCAGCCGCTTCGTCCGCAGGTCGTTGATCCGGTTCGCGATGTCGTCGAGCCCGCTGATCCGCTCGACCATCGGCGCCTGGGCGCGGATGCGCACCGCGCGGGCGTGCAGCCAGAGCCCGCCGCCCACGAGGGCCAGTTCGCCCAGGACGAAGAGACCGAACGCGGCGATGCAGCCCAGGGCCGTGCGCCACATGAGAACTTCCCGGCGGCGGGCGCGCCGGCGCACGGCGAGCTCTCCCTTGTCCCGCACGTCGAGCGAGGCGGCCTCCTCCGCGGACAGGGGGGAGAACAGGCCGGCCGCGTTTCCGGCGAACTGCCCGTCGCCGCCACCGGCCCCGACGGCCGGCGTTTCGGCGACGTCGACAACGTGCCTGCTTTCGAAGCGCCTCAGGAGCGCGAGCCGGGCGGCCGCCCGCGCGGCCTCGTCGGCTTCCGGCGCCACCGGCAGGTAAGCGACCCCGCTCGGCACGGGACTGTCGTCCCAATGGATCGCGGTAAATCCTTCCGGAGCCGCGATCGCCACCGTGGTCGCGGGGGCGACGGCCGCGTGGACCAGGGTCGCGAAGCTCGGAGCAATCCATTCGGCGCCCTCCCAGGCGGCCGTCTGCTCGGCCGTGAACCGGCGCCGGTAGGCGGCGAAGGCCAGGGCGCACGGGGCGCCCTCCGTCCAAAAATGGCCGTAGTAAAGCTGGTTCAGAGGAAATGGCGCGGCGGCCTCGAGCGCCAGCTCCACCTGGCTTGCCACCTGGCGGCGCCGCTCATCCGCGTCGGAGGAGTCCGGCAGGACCGGGATCGAGCGGGTGAAAAACAAGGCGTCGGGCCAAACGACGACCTTCGGCGGTGGAGGACCGTTCCGGAGGACGGACACAGGCGAGCCGCGCATCGCATCAGGCGGA
>JBOHXF010000294.1:0-2081 GCA_050737455.1 Opitutaceae bacterium
GTTGAAAGGGCCGCGCCGGACCCGTCTTCTATGTTTTCAACGGCTCGTTGGCTGAATACGAGGCGGACTTGGCCGTCTTCCGCGGGCAGATGGATCCTGGCGGGCGGGTGCGTTCTCATCTTGGCGCTCGCTGGTGCGGCGGCCGTCCGGCCGTCCTTGGAGGCGCGGGGAATCGCGGCTCCGCCCGCGACCGTCGCCGTCGACCGGTTCGAGTTCAGCTACGGCTTGGCCCACCCGAAGCTCCCGGCGCTGGCGCTCGTCGAGGGCATAGGAGTCAGGCTGTCCTTCAGGGACGGGGCATGGCACGAGCCTGGCGGAGCCGGCATTCGGCGGCTCGTCCTCAGCCGGGTGCCCCCCGGAAGCGCTTTCGACGCGGGCGCCCTCCGGGATGTCGCGAAAGCCGTTGTCGCATGGTTCAACGCGCGCGGTCTCGACGGCGTCTGGGTGAACTATCCGGAGATCGATGCCGCCGGCGCCGGCCTGGCGGACAGCCGGCCCGCCAAAGACAGGACGGCGCATATCGTCATCTGGGTGAGCCAGATCGCGCGGGTGCGCACGCTCGCCCGGGGAGGCCGCTTCAAGCCCCGCGACTCGATCGACAACCGCAAGTACAACTGGATCATCGCCGACTCGCCGCTCAAGCCGGGCAAGGCTCCGGGCCAGCCGGGCGATCTTTTCCGGGAGAAGCCTCTTGACGCCTATATCGCGACGCTGAGCCTGCACCCCGGCCGGCGCGTGGAGGCCTCGATCGCCTCGAGCGGCGAGCCCGGGAAGGTGGTCCTTGACTACTTGGTGAACGAGCCGACGCCGTGGCGGATCTTTGCGCAGGTCTCGAATACGGGCACCGCCTCGACCGGCGAGTGGCGCGAACGCCTGGGCTTCCAGGACGACCAGCTTACCAACCACGACGATATCCTGGACATCGACGCAATCACCACGCCGAACGGCAAGACCTACGGCCTGTTCCTTTCGTACAGCCGTCCGGTCCTCCGGCCGGAGACGCTTATGCTTCATGTCTACGGATCCTACGGAGACTTCGTCGCGGAGGACGCGACGCTCGAGGATCTCCAGTACGTGGGCAAGAACTGGCTGACGGGAGCCGCGCTCGGCAACCACCTTGCCCTCCCGTGGGGCCTTTCGCTGGACTCGGACGCCGGAGCCGATTTCAAGCACTACGCGATCACGACCAAGATCGGCGGGTCGACCCTGGTCAAGGGTTCGTCGAATTTCCTGGTTCCGTACGTGGACGGGACGCTCTCCCGGGGCTTTCGGGATGCGTCGATTTCGGGGAGCCTGCGGCTCGACACAACCGCCGGAAGCGTGGCCGACACCAGCTCGGCGAGCGGGGTGCCGACGCTCGGCCGGGCGGGAGCGGACGCGCAGTGGACTTCGCTCACCGGCAACCTCTCCGAATCGCTCTATCTCGACCGGCTGTTCAGCCGGAGCGAGAGCGTCGGCCCGCCGATCCAGGAGCTGAACGTCCTCCTTCGGGGGCGTCTGCTTCTGCGCGGCGACCGGCTGATCCCGCAGGAGGAGGAACCCCTGGGCGGCCTCTTCACGGTCCGCGGGTACCCGAATTCCATCGTATCGGCGGACGATTACGGGGTGGCGACCCTCGAATACGCGTTCCACGTGGCTCGCGCTTTCCGGCCGGGCGAGCCCGGCACGCTCCTGGGCCGGCCCTTCCGGTGGCGGCCGACGAGCTCCCGGCTGGCGCCGGACTGGGATCTCATCCTCCGCGGCTTCTACGATTACGGCTACCGCGGCGTCGGCGCCTACAATGCCCCGGGCCAGCAGCCGACTCCGCCTGACCAAGTCCCCCTGATAGAAAAGAACCTCACGATGGCGGGTGCCGGCGGCGGGGCGGAGCTGGATTTCCGGCAGGTCTTCTCGGTCCGGTGCGACATCGGCGTCGCGCTGAATCCTCTCACCGATCCCTCGCTGCCCGCCGGCCAGCAAATCGTCGTGCGTTCGGGCAGCGTTCAATCTTATCTGGTGGCGACGTTCGCCTGGTGAACCGGGCCGGCGCCGCCCATGAAACCGATATTCCGCCCTCAGCCGTCCCGGCAGCGCCCCAGGCG
>JBOHXF010000295.1:0-5231 GCA_050737455.1 Opitutaceae bacterium
GTCCCGGACCAGTTCGCCGCCGCTCAGCGCCCGAGCCCGCAGCCCTCCGGCCTTCCACTCGGTCAGCCGCTGCAGCGTGCCCAGGGCGAACGCCTGGTCCATCCAGAAGCACGGCTTGCAGTATTCCGAGCCCTCGAAGCGCACGCCTTGCAATTCGAAGGGCCGGCCGATGAGGCCCGCCAAGTCGGCGCCACGGACGATCACGTTGCGGCGAAAGACGCTGGGCTCCTTTTCCGGCTGGCCCAGCTCCTCGCGGAGCCGCAGCCACGTCTCCTCGGAAAAGAACGTGACCTGACCCTTGTGGCCGGCCGCCTTTTCATGATAGCGGTCCCCAACGACGCCGAGCCCCGGCTCGATGCGCGCGCGCTTCAGTTCGATCATCGGCGTGGCGCCGGGCGGCCGGCCGAAATGACCCACGTACACGTGCTCGGCGCAGACGTAGAGTCTAACGATATCCATCGGCGTGCTCGCGGGCGGCCGCGGCCTGGTCCACGCTGGGCCTCATGCGAACGACGACCGACTTGCTCGTCGGCTGCCCGCTCACCGCCGCCACGCTCCCGTTCGGCACGAGCACGTTGGCCTCCGGGAAGTAGGCGGCAGCGCAGCCGCGGGGAATGTCGTAAGGGGCCACCATGAATCGACGCGCCCGCCGCTCGACGCCCTCATAGTGGCTTGAGAGGTCGAGGAAAACCCCCTGCTGCCAGCCCTGTGCGGCGATGTCCTCCGGGTTCAGGAAGACAACGCGCCGGCCGCCGAAGACCCCTCGGTACCGGTCGTCCAGACCGTAAATCGTCGTATTGAACTGGTCATGCGAGCGGATCGTCTGCAGCAGGAATTCGCCGGGGCCGACGGCGATCGGCTCGACGGGAGCCGTGTGGAAGAGCGCCTTGCCGGCGCGCGTCGCGAAGCGCCGCCCCCGCGGCCCGTTGTCGAGCGTGAACGGGCCGCTCTTGAGCCGTTGGTTATAATCGTGGAGGGCCGGCACGACCCGGCCGATGCGCTCGCGGATCCGGCCGTAATCGCCGGCGAGTTCGTCCCAGCGCACGACCCGCTCGCCCACCGTGGCGCGCGCGAGCCCGCACACGATTGCGACCTCGCTGCGCAGCCGCGGATCGACCGGCCGGAACCAGCCGATCGACGGGCTGATCACGCTCATGGAGTCTTCCACGCTCACGCGCTGCGGGCCCGAAGTCTGGATGTCGGTTTCGGAACGCCCCAGACAGGGCAGGATAAGCGCGGTTTGGCCCGTGACGAGATGGGCGCGGTTGAGCTTCGTGGAGATCATCACGGTCAGTTCGCACCGGCGGAACGCCTCCGTGGCGAAGTCGGTGTCGGACGCGGCCTGGAGCAGGTTTCCGCCGAGCGAAACGAATGCCCGGATCCGGCCCTCGCGCATCGCGGTGATCGTCTCGACCGCGTTGCGGCCGGGCTCCCGCGGCGGCTCGAACCCGAATTCCCGCCCGAGAGCATCGAGGAATTCCGGCTTGGGCCGCTCCCAGATGCCGACCGTGCGATCGCCCTGGACGTTGCTGTGCCCCCGGACGGGGCACGCGCCCGCGCCGGGCCGGCCCATATTCCCGCCGAGAAACAGGAGGTTGAGGATGTAACGGATCGTGTCCACGGCGTTGCGGTGCTGGGTGAGTCCCATCGCCCAGCAGACGATCAGGCGCCTGGAGCCCGCGATCAGCCGGGCCGCCTCGCGGATCTGCCCTTCGGCCACGCCGGCCTGGAGGGCCCACGCGCCGATGTCGCCGGCCCGCAGGTCGTCCGCGAACGCGTCGAACCCCCGGGTGAAGCCGTCGATGAAGGCCCGGTCGAGAACCTGGCCCGGCCGGACCTCCTCCTCGTCGAGCACCGCCCGGCAAAGCGCCTTGAGGAGCGGGAGGTCGCCATTGAGCCGCACCTGGAGAAAAAGATCGGCGAGCGGCGTCCCGTCGTCGAGCCCGGCCATGTTGGCCGCAAACCGCAGCGGATTGGAGTATTCCTGCGGATTGGGATTGCGCACGCGCACGAGGCCCGGTTCGCGCAGCGGATTGACGGCGATGATCCGGGCGCCGCGCCGTTTGGCATGCTCCAGCGAGGTCAGCATCCGCGGATGATTCGTCCCGGGGTTCTGGCCCATGATGACGATCAGGTCCGCGGCCTCCAGGTCCTCCAGCGTCACCGTGCCCTTGCCCGCGCCGAGGGCTTCGCCGAGAGCCGAGCCGCTCGATTCGTGGCAGAGGTTCGAGCAGTCCGGCAGATTGTTCGTGCCGAAGATGCGCGCGAAAAGCTGGTAAACGAACGCCGCCTCGTTGCTCGCGCGCCCGGAGGTGTAAAAGGCTGCGGCGTCGGCCGAGGGAAGGGCGCGGAGCCGACTTCCCGCGAGGTCGAAGGCTTCGTCCCAGGCCATCGGCGTGTAATGGGTGGCGCCGGGGCGCAGCGCCATCGGTTCGGTCAGGCGGCCCTGAAGTTCGAGCCAGTGGTCGGAGCGCCTCTCAAGGTCGCGCACCGCGTGCCGGGCGAAGAAGTCGCGGCCGATCTTCTTCGCCGACAGTTCGCTCGCCAGGGCCTTGGCTCCGTTCTCGCAAAATTCGAGCGCGTGCCGCTTTCCGTCGGGATTCGGCCAAGCGCAGCTCTGGCAGTCGAATCCGTCCCTTTGGTTGATGCGCAGGAGCGCTCGGGTTGCGCGAGACGGCCGCGCACGCAGCCAGACATGTTTGAGCGTCTGCAGAACGGCGCCGAGTCCGGCCGCCGCCCGGGGCGGCCGGCCCAGGCGAACGGGCACCGAGTTTCCGGTATCGACGCTCATGGGGCCGGACAACGAACCGCCAGCCGGGACGCGTGCGTGTACAGATTGAAGCGGCCCGCGCGGGCGAAGCCGACCAGCGTGATGTTCGCCTCGTGGGCGAGGCGCAACGCGAGCGAGGAGGGCGCGCCCACCGCGACCACGAGCTCGATTCCGGCGGCGGCGGCCTTTTGGAGGAGTTCGAAACTCGCCCGTCCGCTGAGCACGAGCGCCTGTCCGGCAAGCGGCATGCCTGTCCGGAGCGCGGCCCCGACCACTTTGTCGACGGCGTTGTGGCGGCCGACGTCCTCACGGACAAGCAGGAGGCGGCGTCCGCACGGACCGGCAAGACCGGCTGCGTGGGAGCCGCCGGTTCGCTCGAAGTCGACCTGGACCGCGCGGAGCATCTCGGGAAGCTCCGCCACGAGCTCCGGGCGCCACCGGTGGGAGGCCGGGGAGAACTCGGGTGCCTTTCGCCCGAGCGGCAGTCCTTGGAGCCCGGGTCTGCCGCAAAGTCCGCAGGCCGAGCTGGTGAGCAGGCTGCGGCTGATCCGGGCAAAGTCTTCGGATGGCGGCTGGGTCAGTTCGACCCGGAGAGTCGCGATCGCCTCTCCGCGGCAGTTCTCCTCCAGCGCGGTGCTTCCGGCCACGTCGGCCAGCTCCGCGATCAGCCCTTCGGCGTGCAGGAACCCCAGAGCCAATTCGTCGTCGTTGCCGGGTGTGCGCATGGTCGTGGCGAGAAGCCGGACCACCGGCTGGGCGCCGCGCCGGTAGCCGATCTCGATCGTGAGGGGAGCCTCCTCGGCCAGCGGCTCGTCCCGGACCTGAAGCCCTGAAGGCGTCCAGCGCACGGAAGGCGTGCGAAGCGAAAGCGCGGGAACCGCGCCGGGCACGGTAAGGCCGGGCATGGCGGAAACTTGAGGCATCCTTCGGCGCTTTTCAATGCCGACCGGAAGATTCGCGGCCCCGCGCGGCTTGCCAGGCAGGGTCCGGTTCGCGTTGATCTGCCGATGGCCGAACGGACAGAACGCCAGATTCCCCGGACCGTGTTCCCGGTGTTGATCGCCTTGAGCGGGTCGCACGTGGTCAATGACACGCTCCAGTCGCTTCTGCCGGCGATCTATCCCGTGCTCAGGCCGGCGTTCAACCTGTCGCTGTTCCAGGTCGGACTGATCACCCTCACCTTCCAGACGATCGCGTCGCTGTTCCAGCCCCTCGTGGGCTTCCTGGGCGATCGCCGGCCCATGCCCCGCTCGCTCGCCGCAGGCATGGTCTCGACCCTCGCGGGACTCGTCGTGCTCTCGCGGGCGCCGAGCTTCGGCTACATCCTGATCGCCGCGGGCCTGATCGGCCTCGGCTCGTCCGTGTTCCATCCCGAGTCCTCGCGCATCGCGAGGTTTGCGGCAGGCCGCCGCCACGGGCTGGCCCAGGCGATCTTCCAGGTCGGCGGCAATCTGGGTTCGTCCTTCGGGCCGCTCCTGGCTGGGCTGGTCATCGTGCCTTACGGCCAGGGGGCCGTGATCTGGTTCGGCATTGGGGCGATCCTGGGAATCGTCCTGCTCTACCGGGTTGGCAACTGGTTCCGGGACCGCCTGCTTCGCGGCGAGATCAAGCTGCTCACCCCCGATATCTGGCGCCATCCGGCGCTCTCCTCGCGGACGGTGGCCTGGTCCGTCGTCGTGCTGCTCGTTCTCATCTTCTCGAAGTACTTCTACCTGGCCAGCATGGGCAATTATTACACATTTTACCTGATGGCCAAGTTCCATCTGACGCCGCGCGGCGCGGACCTGGGCCTGTTCGGGTTCCAGTTTTCAGTGGCGGCCGGCACGATCATCGGCGGGCCGGTTGGCGACCGCTACGGCCGCAAATACGTCATTTGGGCGTCCATTCTGGGCGTCGCGCCTTTCACTCTGATTCTTCCCCATCTGAACTTGCACGCGACGATCCTGTTCAGCGTCTTCATCGGCTTGATCCTCGCGTCGGCGATGTCGGCCATTTTGGTCTACGCACAGGAGCTCATCCCGGGGAAACCCGGCACCGTCGCCGGGATGTTCTTCGGCTTTGCATTCGGGATGGCGGGCGTCGGGTCGGCCGTCCTGGGCAAGCTGGCCGACATGACGAACATTTACTACGTTTTCCAGGTTTGCGCCTACCTGCCGCTCCTGGGGCTCCTGACGGCTTTCCTGCCGAACCTCAAGGCGTTCGACCGGGAGTACGCGCACCGGCTGCCGAATACGGAGTCCTGACAAGGAGTCTCTTCACGGCGGCGGGGATTTGGTTCGGGATCGGCCGCGGGTGGCGGACCGGAGCCGGTCCTGTTTGATGATCCAGACGATGAACACGAACAGAACGAGGGTTCCCGCGAAAAGCGGCACCTGCCGCCACGCGAAGCGGCGTCCGAGCTGGTAGCAGCGGTCGAGGAGGAAAATGCCCGTGCCGATGAGCATAAGATACTTCGCCCAGG
>JBOHXF010000296.1:0-2739 GCA_050737455.1 Opitutaceae bacterium
CTGCATGAGCGCGTACACCAGGTCGTTGGGCAACTGCGGTGTGGTCTTGTGAGTGAAGACGGTGAATGTGGCAGAGTCGAAGCGCGCCAGCCCGGCTTCGGTCGCGAACCACATATAGCCGTCGCGAGTCTGCACGATGGCGTGCACGGTATTTTGCGGAAGGCCGCTTTCCGTCTGCCAGGACTGGTAGCCGTAGCGCCGCAGGTTCTGGTTCGGATCGAGCGCCCAGGTCGCCGTCGCGCAGAACAGCATCGCAGCCAGAACGGCAAAGCGGAGGTGGCGGCGGGAAATCTGCATTCTTGCCTGAATACTACATCCGGACGGTAGTTGGAGATCTCAGCCGCGCTTCCGGGCGGGAGCTTCGCGCGGTTTGACCCATATTTTTTCCGCGGCGGGAGCGCCGAGGGTCGCGGTCCCGGATGGGGTCTCTATGGCGAGTGTCTGGTCATAGTTCTTTTTGAGCACGTGCACCGCGCCTCCGGGAGCGATGCCGTTTTCGTGGAGGAAGCGCAGCAGTTTCGGGTCACGCTCGTAGAGGCTGGAGACGGTGTACTCGCTGTCCTCGACGCTCTCGGCGAGAGTGAGCAGGCCGCGGCGGGCGCGTTTTGCTGGGCTTTCCGGCAGGACGGAGTTGCCGTGAGGGCATGTGCCCTGCTCACCTAATTTTTCGAGCAGGCGCGCCTCGAAGGCGGGGGAAACGGCATGCTCCAGCCGCTCGGCCTCGTCGTGGACCTCGTACCACGGCATCCCGAACATCTCCGACAGCATGCGCTCAATGAGGTGGTGCCGCAAGGCCGTGCGTTGTGCGACGTGCCTGCCTTTCGGCGTGAGGCGGACAACCCCGTCGGCCTTCACCTCCACGTAGCCGTCCCGCTTCAGGCGGCGAACAGCCATCGAGACAGCGGGCGGTGAAACGCCGAGCCAGTGGGCGAGCGTGGCGGAGATGACCGTCTGGCCTTCGCTCTCAGCCTCCAGGGCGGCTTTGAGGTAGTCTTCCTTCGATATGCTGATGGCGGCCTTCACGCCTCTTCAGCATCGCCCGTGGTGAGGAAGTTGTAAAGCGCATTTCGTACCGGCTCGCCGGACGGGTCATGCTCAAGGGATGTCCAGGACCTTCGGAGCCGGGTTCTGGTCTTGCTGTCTCTTCATGACAACGACCTTCGCGAACTCGGCCTTCGCCTCCGCCGTTTTGCCCATCGAGCGATAGACGCGGGCCAGCCGCCAGTGTGAGTCCACATCGTTCGGCTCCAGCTGAATGGCTTTCCGGAACTCCTTCACCGCCTCCTCATTGCGTCCGGAAGCAGCGTTGATGATGCCGAGATCGAGATATGGCAGCGCGAACGACGGGTCGGCGACGATGGCCTGCTTCAGCTCCGGCTCAGCTTTGGCGTACTCGTTCTGGCGGAGCAGCGCGTCTCCAAGATAAGCGCGGGCGTGGCCCTGCTGCGGGTTTCTGTCCAGCTCCGCCTGGAACTCGCTGGCCGCTTCCGGATATTGCCTCTGCGTCCAGAGCAGATAGCCAAGCCCGAAGTGGACGTTCGGCTCGTCGGGATTGGCGCGCGCAGCGGCGCGAAACTGCGCGATGGCTCCCGCGGTGTTATGCATGGCGTCCATCGCCTCGCCGGCCAGCATATCCGCTTCGGCGGACTCCGCATTCAACGAGAGAATCTGCTTGTAAACGTCGAGTACGCAGGGAAATTGCTTTGCCCAGAGGCAGCTATGCGCCAGCGCAAGGCGTAGCTCAAGATTCTGCGGAGCCGCTTGAGTCGCTTCCTTCAAGTAAGGAATGGACTTCGCGTAGCTGTGCATCCCGTAATAGGACATGGCGAGCAGGATGGTCAGACGTTGGTCGCCGGGACGCTGTTGCAAGAGGGGCTTGAACGATTCTGCGGCTTCGCGAAACCGGCTGGCTTTGAATAGGGCGAGGCCCAGGTTCAGCCGGACGCCCGGAAACGCCGGCCTGAGGGCAAGCGCCTTGCGGTAGTACGTCACTGCCTCGTCATAATGGCCTTGATGGGCTTCCAGCAGGCCGATGTGAGCCAACGCTTCGGCATTGCCGGGATGGGCCTGAAGAATGCCGCGCCAGAGCTGTTCGGCTTCGGCGTCCTGGCCTTGTTGCTCCAGGCTCTCCGCCTGAAGACGCGCATTGGTTTGAGCCCAAACAGGCACGAGCGCAACGAGGAGCAGGCACAAGAACCAGAGCAGCAGCCGGGGTCCGGCGGATGATTTGCGGCGTGTCTCCATCGCGAAGTCTTGAAATAACGGTACGCCGCCCGAACCGTGGGCGGCAATGGTACGGGCGGTGCAAACCTGCCCCGGAAAAATCCGCCCGAACATCGGCGCGAAAGAAAGGGGCCTGTCGCCAGGCCCCCGTCTGAGGTTAGCAAGGTTCGGCGCTTAGAACATGAACTTTCCGCCAAACTGCCAGGTACGCGGATCGTTGACTCCGGTTACCGCTCCAAAGTTTCCATCTGTGAACCCGGTATCGATGCCACTGAACTCCGTGTGGTTGAACGTGTTGTAGGATTCCGCACGAAGCTGAATTCTCGTACCTTCACGCGAACTCAGTTGGAAGTCCTTGAAGAGCGCCATGTTCCAGTTGAAGAGGCCGGGACCGACGACCGCGTCCTTGCGTGCCGTGCCGAAACCATTGGTCGTGCCCCCGTTCCACGGAGCCAGCGGCGCCAAGAAGGCGGAGGTGTTAAACCACGCATCTTGCGTTTTGGGATAGGACACCTT
>JBOHXF010000297.1:0-10683 GCA_050737455.1 Opitutaceae bacterium
CAATTGAAGGGCGTCACACAAGTCCCACCGGTGGAAACGGCGGCATCGGGAACCGCCTGGTTTTGGCTCAATCCGGACGGCACTGAAATCCGCTACAAGTTGACCGTGGTCGATCTTAGCAATGTGACCATGGCTCATTTGCATCTTGGTGAGTCGGGCAAAAACGGCCCTCCCGTGGTCTGGCTGTATCCCTCGGCGCCTCCGCCGAAGGAGATTGCAGGCGTGTCCAACGGCGTCTTGAGCCAGGGGTCGATAAAGGCGGATAATCTAGTGGGCCCTATGGCCGGAAAAACGATTGGGGATCTGGTTGACGCGATCAAAGCGCATAAAATTTATGTCAATGTCCACACCCGGGAGCATCCCTCCGGAGAAATCCGGGGCCAGCTTGAGTGACGACCTGAGCAATCCCCGTGGTTCACCAATAGTCGGGACCACGGGCGGCGTACGACTGGCCCATGGACCTCGAAGATGGCTCCGTAACTCTTTGATTTAGATGGTGCCAGAGGCCGGGATTGAACCGGCGACCAAAGGCTTATGAGTCCTCTGCTCTACCACTGAGCTACTCTGGCGAAATAATAACGGATCAACGGGTTACGTTGATCCAAGCTTCCAACAATTTCGGAGTTGTCACCCGACGTTATAACCCCATGCTTCTGAGAGCGGAAACTGAAGCCCTGGCTGAGGCTAAAGCGGCTCGTAAGGTGGTGTTTCATCGCGTGGCGGAAAACCTCTATCGCTTGGAAACGAGTGGTGGATACTACGCTCTCGTCAAGCGCGGTAACAAGCAATTTCGCCGGTCGCTGAAGACCAAAGATCGCAAGCTGGCCGAGCGTCGGCTTTCCGAACTGTGCCGCCAGATCGGCAACCTGGTAATCTCCGACGACGCGCGATAGCGCTCGGATAGATTGACCCCGGGCGCTCGGATAGATTGGACCAGGTGATTGCCTGGGAGGAGGAGCCGAATAGACAAGTCCTTGATGGCGGCGAGCATTGCACGCAACTGCGCCATGATTTTCTCCCGGTACTCGCGTAATTCCGGGTTCTCGCGCTCCTCTTCCATGAGTTGCACATCAGGGGCGGTCAGAAGCCGGGAAAAGACGGTGCCGCCGCCAACCAGTTTCCCGAGCGTTTCCGGGGTAAAATCGGGGTGAGTGGCCGGATTTGCTTCCGGAAAAGACCGGAATTCTCCGGTCCCATACAACCGCAGGATCAGGGCCTTGACCCAAGGCGGCGGGGTTCGTCTCTTCGGGAGCGATACCAAACCGAACGCCCAGAGTATTTCTTCGAGATGCTGCGGGAATCGGGCGACCCAACGGTCGGGCAGGGAATTGCTCATCACGTCAATTTTAGCAGCATGCCCTGAGGGCGCTTTCCCGAATTCGGTTCAGTATCTTTTATCGTAGTCGGCGTGTGAGCCGATCCACTCCCAGAGGAAAATGCTGCCGGAAAATTTCCCGATGGCCCGGTAGTGATCGCCGATCCGCACCGACCAATTCGGCTTCCCGATGGACTTGAAACGGAGCGAGGGGTGAAAAGCGTTCGCCGCCCAGAGGCGATAGTTTTTTCAGGCGACGGCTTTAACCCCGTTTGGCAACTCCAGGTAAAGCCGCCAAAACTCCGGGGTTCCCCGGCTGTTGATTGTCACGACTGACCGAACAGGTCCGACAGTGGCCGGGTGTTGCCGTCGTGATCAGCGGAATCCGCTTCGCGATTGAGGCTCCCGAACTTTCCCGCCTTGGCGTCGGCCTTCATTTGCCGGTCCCAAGCATCGTCCGACCAGCCGCACAGTTCAGTGACAAGCTCGGCACGCTCCTCAAGCGGGAGGTGTTCGATCGCTGACTTGATTTCCTGAACGGTGCTCATCGAGGTCAAAAGGGTGTCGGATTCTGCCGCGCACGCAAGTCGAACGCGCGGGTGGAAAGTTGTCACCCTTGTTGTCATCCGGTCCTCGAAAATGAGCCTTTCCCGGATAAAGCAGGATAATCGCGATTGGCGCGCAACCGATTGATTATCCATGGTATGACGGCGCTGGACGGCTCTAGAGGATGTTGGCTAAAAAGCCCGAATCGAATTATGAGTCCTCTGCTCTACCACTGAGCTACTCTGGCGAAATATAAAAACAACGAGTCACGTTGCTCCGTGCCTCCAGCGATTTCAGAATTGTCACCCGAAGATGTGACCCCGTGCTTCCGAGGGTGGGAACTCAAGCGCCGACCGGGCTAAAGCGGCTAGTAAGGTGGTGTTTCTGCGTCCCCCTAACCTGAGAACAAGCAGATCACCCGTCGGCCAAGATGCCCCAAGAAGCTTTTGAAAGTCATCGACTTCGCCCGCATGTGATTGGCAATCGCCGCAATCGTAAAGGCACCTGCGAAGAGTCCCTGTTCAATCTGCCCTGCACCCCTTTCCAAAAAGTGACAGTAAAGGAAAGCAATAGCATTTAGGGCTGCCAGCCCACCGTAAATCCAGCTCAGTCTGCGACGGTTCTTCGAAATCTGCTTCTCATTAAGTTTTATCTTAGGAAAGAGATGAATATTTTTGGCGATCTGCATGATAGTCGTGCGCGCTAAACTTCTTGAAGTCCCAAAGACGGTGTTAACAGGCTGCCGAACTATCGCGCCTGTGTCCGGATCGAACAAAGTCGCCTGAGTACGGGATTGGGGCGACCCCAGACGGCGAACTGAGCATCGACGATGGTCGTGAATTCAAGCAGAGAAGTAAATATCGGCGTCGTCGGGGCGGCTCGCCTGGGAACGCTTGTACGGGTCGCCGGGAATAATCCATCCGTGGATGATCGACCGGTCCACGTCGGTGTCCATGTCGAAAGCCCGGGCCTTCCGCTGAAGCCTTCGTTGAGGGAGCGTCACGTTTTCGCCGGGATACCTCGTGTGAGGCGACGGGGCCAACGAGCCGCCGCCCGTCCCGCGGAGCCGTCTTTCGCGGGCTCGCGAGTGGCGACGCGCAAAGCATCCTGACCGATATGCCGCCCGCCGACTCGTAAAACACGCCGAGGCATCGGGCCGACTGACCTTGTGGCATGCACCGCACAACCCGAAGCGGCCTCGGAACTTGCGTTTCCCTGAAAATGTGCGACGATCGGGCGTGACCTCGATCTTCGCGAAGGCTTTGAGCATGGTCCTTTGCGGTGCAGCCGCCGCGGCGCTCGCCGCCGAATTGCCCCCGCTCGGGGATACGTTACCAAACGGCGAGCGTTATCCGGGCAAGTTCGTCTGGGCCGATCTCTTCACGCCCGATCCTGGGGCGGCGCAGACCTTTTACACCGGATTGTTGGGCTGGCAGGCGAAGACGATCGAGCGCACGCGCGGTACGCATCCGCACGAATATACGGTGCTCTACAACGCGGGTGAACCCGTCGCGGGCATCGCCCATCGGCCCTGGCGGCTGCCTGGCAAGGCGCGGGGCCAGTGGATAGGCTATGCATCGGTGCGGGATGTCGCCCAGGCGCTCGCCGCGGCAACCTCCGGCGGCGGCCGGACACTCTTTCCCGCAAGGAATCTCCCGCAGCGCGGAACCCAGGCGATTCTCATCGATCCCGAGGGAGCGGAACTTGGCCTGCTTCATTCGAGTTCAGGCGATCCCGGTGAGTATACTCCGGAGGTCGGCGAATGGATATGGGCCGAACTGTTCGCGCGCGATCCGGTCGCGGAAGGCCGCTTCTACGGAGGCGTCACTGGATGGGAGGCCATTCCGGATACGCAGCCCGCTCGCCCTGACGTTCTGATCTTGACGAGCGGAGGCTTCTCGCGGGCCAGCGTAACGCCGCTGCCGGACCGGCCTCGCGCGAAACCGGGCTGGCTTCTCCTGGTCCGGGTCGCCGACGTCAAGGCTTCCGCGGCAAAGGCGGCGAGTCTGGGCGGCCGGGTGCTAATCGCACCGGGCTCGACTCCGACCGAGTACTGGAGGGCGGTCGTCGCCGATCCGACCGGCGCTGTAATCGGACTCGTGCAACTGGCGGAGCCGGGTCAAACCGAGGAGGGCCGGCCATGAACTCCGTTTTTCGGCGCCGGTGGGCCTTCATCGCATTGCCGGCTCTGGCGCTGGCGCTCGCCGGGTGCAGCGGAGTAGCGGTGGGAGGTTACGGCTACACCACGGTGTACGGCGATTACGGTTACGTGGGGCCATGGGGCGGCGGCCCGGTGGATGTAACCGGGGGCTATTTCGTGGCGCCGCCGTATGGCCGCGGAAATCGCGGCCGGCCGGCGGCGCGCCCGGGCGCGTCCGCACACCGGGCTCCGGCGGGAAATTCGAGCCGCCAGATTCCTTCGATTCCAAATCGCTCGCGTCCGTCTGCGCCAAAGGGCGGCGGATCCCGCGGTGGCGGCGGAGGTGGATCTCATGGCGGAGGCGGTGGAACGCGGAAGCACTGATTGCCAGTCGGAGGCAGTCAGCCGACGGCCAGGGCCACGATTCCGATCACAATCGCTCCGGCCGCCCAGAACCGGCGCCGCGCGCCGGCTTCCCTGAGGTACTTCGCACCGATAAAGGCTCCGATCACGATGCTGATCTCGCGGGCCGGGGCGACGTAGCTCACCGGGGTGAAGGAGAGTGCGGTGAGCACCAGGATGTAGGAGATCGACGAAAGCCCGGCGACGGCGAACACGTACAGGCGGTGCTCGCGCCAGTGCCGCTTCACTTCAGGCATGCGCCGCGCGGCGGACGGTGTGAGGAGAATGACGCCCGTGACGGTCGTCCCGCAGTCGTAGAGGAGGGGAGGGATCGACAGGTTCGCCACGCCGTGGCGGTCCCAAAGCGTATAGGCGGCGATGAAAACCCCGGAGATTAGCCCGTAGCGGACCCCGCGGCTCTGGGCCCCATCGCGCACACGGAAAATCGAGAGACCGTCCGCTAGGAAAAAAATGCTTCCGATGATTAGCAGCCCGCCCGCGACCGCGAGGAGCCCGGGACGTTCGCCCATGAATGCAATCGCCGCGGCGCTGGCGAGCAGGGGACCGGTGCCGCGGGCCAGCGGGTACACGAGCGAGAAATCGCCCACGCGATAGCTGCGCTGGAGAAAGAGCGCGTAGCCCGCCTTGAGGACGCCGCTGCCCGCTATCCATACGAGGGCGAACCCGGGAAGCGACGGATGGCGCCAAAGCCAATAGCCCGCGACGAACGGCACATACAGCGCTAGGTTCACCCAGCCGACCAGA
Organism: Opitutaceae bacterium; assembly: GCA_050737455.1. Taxonomy (GTDB): domain Bacteria; phylum Verrucomicrobiota; class Verrucomicrobiia; order Opitutales; family Opitutaceae; genus Palsa-1447. The sequence continues at coordinate 5,169 of JBOHXF010000297.1, forward strand.
TTGACGAACGGCAGGCCCCCGCCGGATTTCTTCGAGCAGAGGTTCCACGTCGCGTGAAGCCCCGCCGCGATGAGGACGAGCGCGAGGGCAAGCGTGGTCACGCCATCGAGAGCCGCCGGGATCAAGCGCCGAGACAACCCAAAAACCGGGGCCAGCCCGGCCGACCGTACAAAGCGGCCGCGATTTCACTGGGAATTCCGGAGCCGGCACTGATCGCTTGTTGGCGGCCGTGATCCTCCCGATCGAGATCCGGACGCCTGGGCGCTTCGCGGGCCACGGAGGAACCTATCGGCGCAAACAGCGGCACAAGACTCGGACGAACTGCGGACTTGCCCGATTGCGGCCGGGTCTCGTTCGAGGAACCGGACAGCCCCGCCCAAACGGGCTGGCGCCGCGCGCGGCCCGAAAGCGGATCATTTGCTCTCGGATCCGAGGACCGTCGCCTTGCCGATCAACACCTGGCCATCGGGGACATTCCGCCAAACAAGTCTGTCGGAATTTTCTCCGTAGAAGCGCGTCCCCGCCCGGGCCATCAGAGCGAGTTCCTTGTCAAAGCGGGTTCTGCGGGCCGGAAGGCTCATTTTCGCCTCCCATTCCAGTTTGTAACCCTTCCGACGGACCAATGTGTTGTAGTCGACCGCCACGAGGATGACGTAATAGCGGTCCACTTCGAGCTCGCCGATCCTTTCCTGAAAGCTACTGAACGCCGGGAAGCCCCGGGCACGCTCCAGCACGTCACTGAAGCCGAGCAAGGCGGCGTTGCGGTCGTCGACCTGATCGCGGACTCTGTTAAACATGTTGTTCAGCATCAGCGCCTCATCGAGCTGATCCATCAGATAAGATGGACCCGACATCCTGCTTAGCCCGGCCCCCGGTTCGATATGTTGTGGCCCCATCATGTTGGCCGATGTGATCGCACTCATCGCCTCGGACACACCGGCGGGCCCTTCTCCTTGGTAAAATTCCCCGTCGTTCCCGCCCTGGGTCAGGCCCCAGAACACGAAGATCACGAAGTCGGTGTGCTGCGGATCGAACGACGGCACATAGCCGCGCGCTCTCAACGGAGCGGCGAGCGTGCGGGCTATTGTCAGGAACGACGTCCGGTCGAGCGACTTGTCGACGTAGGGGCCGCTTTTGTGCGCCCCCTCGGCGAACGTGTACGTCTCCGGTTTGAAGGAGTGGTCGGCCAGGCGGGTTCGGGTGTACCCATTGAACGCCTTGGAGTAGACGGCGATATCGGCGCCACGAGCGGCGAGCGCAGCAACGGCCGCCAGGAGCCAAACGGGAATTGTGCGCATGGCGCGCATTGGGGTTGATGATAGGATGACAATTCACCGCGGGTTGTCAATTCTTCGAACCATTCTCGATCGCCGCGAGCGTTGACCAAGGCGCCTGCCGGGAACCCCGCGGACCTTCCCCTTTGCCGTCACCGCGGCTGGGCTCGGCCGGCCGCGCCCCAGGCGCAGCGGCCGCCGACCAAGGAGAAGCTCATGCCGCTCAGCGTGCCCGCCTCGATCCCGACGTCACCCGCTGGAACCGCGAGCCGGACCCAGCGCCCGGCCGGAGGTAGCCGGCCCATGGGCCGGCGGCCCGCGGATCCGTCGCCGCCGTAGGTGATGATGTTTTCGCCCCAATAGGCGCGATGCTCCCACGAGGAGCCGTCGTTCCAGGACAGCATGATTTCCCGCGGGGGATGAGCGGGGTCGATGTAAACCCATGCGAATAAAAGATCGCCGGACGCCGTCGAGAGCCGGCGCGCGGCTCCGTTGAAGGCTTGTTCGTGGAGGCCAGGCGCGAGGGTCCAGCCGTGGACCGCGCGCCCGCTCGGCGAGGGCGGCGGACCCGACCCCGGCGACAGCCACGCCCAGCGATCGCCGCCGGTTGCCGTCGGCATGGCGCCCGCCGGCAGCGCGCCGTCGAACCAGACTGTTCTCGGGCTTGTCGCGAAGAAGCGAGCGGCGGCGAAGGCCCGGCGGCCGTCCGGCCATTCCGCCTCCGCTTCGACCCATTGCGGGCCGATGCTCGCCGGCGTGAAGCGGAAACTCGGCCCGAAGGCCGGCGACTGGTCCCGCCCTTCCCAGAGCACGCGGGCTTCGCCGAGCGGCAATCCACGCACCTTCAGGCGAAGAGTGACGGACGAACCGACCTTCACGGAGCCGGCCGGGATTGGGATCGACGCGTCCGCATGGCTCCACGGCTTTCGGGACGACCGGGTCAGCGAGGCAAGAAATGCGGATGCCATAAGTCCCCGGGCCTGGTTAAGCTCGGTGTATTCGGTCGTGACGTTGTGCACGTCGCTCCATCGGTCGTATAAGGCATACGGCCCGATGGCGGCATCGTCCGGCGGATAGGACAGATGGCGCAGTTCGAGGCCGTAGCCGGGCAGGTATTCGAAACCGGCGGTGATCTGCCCGATCGGGATTCCGGAGGGCGGGAGAATGCGCCGATCGTTCTCGGCGTATTGGCTCACGACCTCCCGCTGCCGCCGGACGCCGAGGCCCGTAAGGAACACGCGGTTGACCGGATTGCAGCCTCCCTCGTAGTTGAGTGCGCTCACCAGGGCGTCGACATACTCGGGTTTGGGGGCGATCTGGTAGGCGACCGCAAGATCGGCGGCCTGATCGAGTGAAAAATACCAGCCGCCGCTCATGATGGCTTTCGTGGCAGGGGGAAAGGGCGTGCCGTAGGCGTTGTCGTTCGTCCAGGAAACGAGGTCGTCCGCCGCCGCGACGATTTGCGCATCGCACGCGCGCAGATACCGCGGATCAAGCGCGGAGGCCGGCAGCCGGCCGCTGCGGGCCGCGAAGGCGTAACTTCGGATCGAATTGCCCCAGCACTCCGCGAGCCGCCACCAGCCCCAGCGGAACGTGCTGGGATCCGACGGTTCCGGAAACCAGGCGAACAACTGGCGCTCATACGCAGGCTTGCCCGTCGCCACGTACATCGCGCACGCGGCCCAGGCAAGCTCATCGTCGTGCGTCCAATCGTCGCCATAGAAGGTGAGCTTTTGGTAGGCCCCCGCCTTCCCGTATCGGGCGATGGCCGCAGTGAGGAAGCGCCAGCCCAGGCGCGCCGCCCTCAGGTACTTGGCCGCCGCCCGCGGGTAATACTGCCGCATGGCCGGGGAGGAACCCGCCTCGGCGAGCGCGGCGGTCGCCGCGGCGCTCGCCGAAGTGTTCTTCGGCCAGACCACCTGCGGGTCCCCGTGGTCGGGCAGGACGTTGGACTCGTATTCGCGGTCCAGGGGATACACGAGAAAGTAGAATCCGCCGTCGCTATCCTGCATCTTGATCAGGAAATCGGCCTCCCATTTCGCTTCCTGGAGCACGTCGGGGATGCCGTCGCCGCTTTCCGGGATCCCCAGATTGTCGAACGTTCGGGCTCCGGGGATATTGTCCACGGCGAAGATGAGATCGTGCACGAACTGGGCGCTGTTGATCGTATACTTGCTGTAGTCCCCCGCGTCGTGATGGCCTCCGCTCACGTCCACGAAGCCCCGACGTACGAAGGGAAAGAGCGAGGCCCGTTCGCTTGTCAAGAGAGGCGCGATCTGCGGGGGATTGTCGGGATTGGCGGTCCGGGCGTAGCCCGCGATCGTCTTCCAGGTGAACGCGAACTTCGGGTCGTCAGCAGGCAGCGGCACCTCCGCGGGCGCGGTGTGGCAGGGTCCGTGTGTGAAGCGGGTGTAAGGCAGTGCGTTCGCGGCGCCGCACCGCTGCTCGTAGAGCCCCAGCGCGTACGTCCGAGTCCACGCCATCGCGATGCCGTCGTCGATCAGGAAGGGCAGCGAGGCGCCGAGCCCGGGCACCTCAAGCCGGTATTCGCCCGGGCGGCGGAAACGGGTGAAGTCGGCTTCGAAAACCCGCTGGTAGGGTGCCGGAAAGACCCGGAAGCCCAGATCCGGCCGGGGCGTCAGGCGGCCTTCGAACTCGGGTGCCCCGGTGCGGGCGTCGACGATGCGGAACGGGGTGGGGGCGACGTGAAGCTCGCCGAGGCCGCCCAGATAGTAACCGACCATCGCGCATTTGGGAAGCGAGGGGACGTAGCCCTCCTGATTGACGTGAATTGCGGGCGAATACCGCAGAGGGTCGGCTACTGCGTCGAGGCGACGCCGCTTCGGCCAAAGAAGACCCGTGGGGTCCGCGACGGCGACCCGGTCCCCGGGAGAGACGGGCGGGGCCCAAAGCCGGCATTCGCCGCGCGCCCGAAGACGGCCGGCCGGCACTCCGAACTCGGGCGCTTCCCCCAGCCGGAGGTAGAGCCGGGTGGAGACGCGAAGATCGCGGTGGTCGAACGCCGCGTAGGCGACGCGCCGCTTCCAGCCGGCGTCAATGATGGGGACGGGGCGTCCGTCGACCCAGACGCGCAAGCCGGCGGGGACCAGCGTGGGCGAGTCGAGATTCGCTCCGACCATCGGCCAGCGGCGGACCCAGGCCGGGTCCGGCGGTTTTTCCGAGATGAGGCGCACTTCCAGGATCCACGGGGAGATGATGCGCAGGCTCAGGGAACCCGGCCGGGGCAGCGCGAGCGAAGCGGTGTCGCTCGAATCGCGCGTTTGCGCCGAAGCGACCGCGCCGAGGGCGATCAAGGCGAAGCAGGCAAAGAGCAGGCGGTGCCGCATGGACCCTGCATTGGACTCCGAATTCGCCCGTTCGGGCATGGGGTCGGGACCCCGGCCGCGCCCCCTCGCGACGAACGCGCCCCAGCCCGGCGAACGGGCTGGGGCGCGAGTCATTGTCGCGGCCGGGAAGAGGACCGGCTAAAAGGATGGGCGCCCGAAACTCCCGGGGGAATTTCCGGCTAATTTCCCGAGTTTGAGCGGCCGATGGTGTCCCACGTCGCGTGGCCGCCGTAGAGAGCGAAGGTCATGCCGTTCACGGAGTCCCCGGCTAGATTCACCGCGCTTGCGGGCACAGAAAGCTCAACCCAGCCTCCGGCGGCCGGCAGCGGGCCGGCGTCATAGCAGCCGGGGGTCCCGTTGGTGCCCCATTGGATCTGGTTGGCGCCCCAGTAGGCCCGGTGCTCCCAGGACGAGCCGTCGTTCCAGCAGAGCATCACCTCGCTCGGCGGATTTGCCGGGTCCAGGTAGATCCACGCGAAGAGCGTATCGCCGCTCTGGACGACCATGGGATCGGCCGCCCCGGTGAAGGTGACGTCGTGCTCGCCGCTCTCGCTGCTCGACTGGAAGGCGAGGGAGCCCGTGTGGGGCGCGGGGTTGGAGGATACCCAGTTCCAGGTGTCGCCGCCGTCGGTCGTCGTGGCCGATCCGGAGGGCAGGGCGTCGTCGATCCAGACCTGGTCGGGGCTGTTCGCCTGGTAATCGCCGGTGGCGAACGCGCGGCGGCCGTCCGGCCACTCGATTTCCAGTTCCACCCACTGGTCGCCGTTGTTGGTCGGCGAGTAGGTGAAGGTCGAGCCGAAGGCCGGCTGCTGGTCGCGCGCCTCCCAGACGATCCGGGCGTGCCGCAAATCAATCCCAGGTGCCTCGACGGTTGCAGTCACGCTGCCTTGTGTC
>JBOHXF010000298.1:0-3009 GCA_050737455.1 Opitutaceae bacterium
GTAGTACCCTCGGTCAGGTCCCCATCGACATAGGTCGTTTGAAGTGAAGCCCCGGGTTTATTGAGATGCCCGGTGCGCCGACGCCAATTCTTTCCGATGGAGGGGAACGACCGCATGCCGCGTTTAGACGAGAAGCTCGAAGAGTTCTACCACGAGGTTATCCAGCGCAATCAAGGCGAAACCGAGTTCCACCAGGCGGTGCTCGAGGTATTGGGCTCGCTGGGCCCGGTGCTGGCAAAGCATCCTGAGCTGCGCGAACACAAAGTGATCGAGCGCATCTGTGAACCGGAGCGTCAGATCATCTTCCGGGTACCCTGGCAGGACGATAGTGGAACAGTCCAGATCAACCGTGGATTCCGCGTCGAGTTCAACAGCGCGCTGGGGCCGTACAAGGGCGGGCTCCGCTTTCGCAAAGGGGTGAACCTGAGCGTCATCAAGTTCCTCGGCTTTGAGCAGACTTTCAAGAATGCGCTCACCGGCATGCCGATCGGCGGCGGGAAGGGCGGATCGGACTTCGATCCCAAGTCGCGCTCGGACGCTGAGGTGATGCGTTTTTGCCAGAGCTTCATGACTGAGTTGTACCGTCACATCGGCGAATACACCGACGTGCCCGCCGGAGACATCGGCGTGGGCGGGCGGGAGATCGGCTACCTGTTCGGCCAGTACAAGCGCATTACTAACCGGTACGAGTCCGGCACGTTGACCGGCAAGGGCCTGGACTGGGGCGGCGCTCTTGTCCGCACCGAGGCCACCGGCTATGGGCTGGTGTTCTTTGTTCGCGAAATGCTGAAGGCACGCGGCCAGAGTTTTGAGGACAAGACCTGCGTCGTTTCCGGCGCCGGCAATGTATCGATCTACACCATCGAGAAAGTGCAGCAGCTCGGAGGAAAGGTAGTCGCCTGCTCCGATTCCGGCGGCTACATCTACGACGAGAAGGGCATCGATCTCGCGTGCGTCAAGGATCTCAAGGAGGTCAAGCGCGCCAGAATCGCCGACTACGCGAAGTCCAACCCGCGCTGCCGCTACATCGCCGGCGGCTCCATCTGGGACGTTCCCTGCGACGTCGCCTTGCCATGCGCGACGCAGAATGAGATCACCGGGCGCGACGCGAAGACCCTGGTCAAGAACGGCTGCACCGTAGTTGGGGAGGGCGCGAATATGCCCACCATGCCGGAAGGAATCCATGTCTTCCACGAGGCTGGTGTAGCGTTCGGCCCGGGGAAGGCGGCCAACGCAGGCGGCGTAGCCACCTCCGCACTCGAAATGCAACAGAACGCCAGCCGCGATGCATGGACCTTCGACTACACCGAGCAACGCCTGGACGACATCATGACCAGCATCCACAAGCGCTGCTACGAAACCGCCGAGGAGTTTGGCACGCCGGGCAACTATGTCAATGGCGCCAACATCAACGGGTTCTTCAAGGTGGCACGGGCCATGGTGGCCCTCGGTCTGGTCTGATCTCGACAGCCTCGAACGGAAGCCGGGCAACCGGCTTCTGTTCGGCCATTTTGTTTCTGCTTCACGTCAATTCCTCAATTGTCCACGCAGGCGTAGCTCCGGCGCGGCCAGCGACCAGCGCGCCGAGCGAGTTTGCAAACGCGGCCGTGCGCTCGAGCGGCCATCCGCGATCAAAACCGTGCAGAAACGCGGCGGAGAAAGCATCGCCCGCGCCCACCGTGTCGACGACGCGGACAGCGACTCCTGGAAAATGTTGCAGCGCGCCGCCGGACCAGACGGCGCAGCCGCGCTCGCCGAGCGTGACGCAGATGGTTCTCAATTCGTGCGTCCGCGACCAGGATTCGCAAAAGCGTTCGAGCGAGAATTTTTCCGCGCCGCGAGAAATGCCGAAGAGAATTTCGGCCTCCGATTCGTTGAGCTTCAGGATGGAGGCAAATGCGGAGAGGCGCTCGACCAGCGGCGCGCTCCATTGGCCTTCGCGAAGATTCATGTCATAGAAGCAGCGCGCGCCGGGCGCGGCGGCGATCAGGCGGCGCAGCAGAGCCTCATTTCCCGCGCTGGTCTGGGCCAGCGTGCCGAAGTAAATCCAGTCGGGCCGCATGGCGGCGAGCTGTTGGAGCGCGGATTCGCCGGGGTCGAGAAAATCGTAGGCCACGGGACGCTGAATGTTGAAGTTTGCGCTCCCGGATTCGTCAATATCGGAAGTGGCTGTTCCGGTTGGCTGGCCAGCGATCGTCTGGATAAATTCCGTAGCCAGCCCGTGAGCCTGGATCGACCGCAAAGCCATCGCCCCGCGCCGGTCGTCGCCAACCACGCTGACCAGAGCAACGTCATTGCCGAGCCGCTGCGAGCAGATCGAAAAATTCAGCGGCGCGCCGCCCAGAAATTCACCCTCACCGAGAAGGTCCCACAGAATTTCTCCAACACTGACAATGCGCACGCGATTCCGACCTATTGTTTGTTGACGTAAACGTAATAGAGATCCGTAGGCACCTGGAACATGCCTTTGGTCAGCGGCGTCTTCATGGTCTGCCACTGGAGCGTGGGGTGAAGAAGTTGCCAATGTGCCGGGTCTCCGGCCCGAATGGGCATGGCAAAGCCCGGCTCCTCGGCCTGCCACTTGTAGGAGACGGTGTGCTCGGAGGGATGAAACAGCAGCTCCAGCACCGGAATCTGCGCGTGGAATAAGTACTGTCGGAAGAAGCGCGTCAGGTCCATGCCGGTCTGCTGATTGAAGTAGCGAATGACATCGCCGGTCATAATGTTCTGATATTTGAAGTGCTGATAAAAGCCGTGAATCAGCGCGAACCACTTCGGGTCGTTGTTGATCACGCTGCGCAGCGTGTTCAGCATCAGCGCGCCCTTGAAGTACTGGTCCTCCGGGGGGTTGTCGTTGACGCCGCGCTCGCCGACAATGGGCTCGCGATTTTCAATCTTCGGCTTCAGCCCGTTGAGGTACTTGATCCCGTCAGCCTTGCCCCAGCGGTATTCGACGTACAGCCCTTCCAGATAGGTGGCCCAGCCCTCGTGAATCCACATGTCCGAGCG
>JBOHXF010000299.1:0-3654 GCA_050737455.1 Opitutaceae bacterium
ACCCCGCAGAAGGCACAGTTGCTGCAGGCCGATCTTGCTTCCGGCTACAAATCCGGCTACACGTTCAACATCGTCAATTGCACTAAGGCAACGGTCAACAATCAGGACATGTACACGAGCTACGAGGCGGTCGCCGTGCCGCAGGCAGTGGGTAAAACCGGCCACCGTGGATTCTGTATCGACATGACCGGCGAAATCAAGGCCGACCCGACGGGCGGGACGAACTGCACGACTCGCCTCCAGTGAGATTTGTTTCCTTCAGAAAGAGCGCATTCGCGCTTGTGGTAGCTCTGCTCACCTCCAGCCTCGTTTGCGGACTGTTCGCTGCACGGTTGTGCGCTCAGACGCTTTCGGCCAAAACCGTGGCCGCGCGCGTCGACCGTCATTACAACTCACTGCATACGCTAGAAGTCAGCTTCACCCAGGAATACGAGGGCATGGGTATGAACCGGCGCGAGACCGGGACTCTTTTGCTGAAGAAGCCGGGTCGCATGCGCTGGACCTACTCGAAACCTGCGGGAAAGCTCTTTATTCTCGATGGCCATAACGGGTACTTCTATTCGCCCGGAGACACGACGGCGCAGCGGGTTCCGGTGAAACAACTGAACGACCTGCGCTCGCCGCTGCGGCTGCTGCTGGGGCACACGAAACTTGAAAAAGAGTTGCACGGGCTTGCCATGACTCCGGCTGGAAGCGGCCTGTACACGCTCACCGGCGTACCGCGCGGCCTGGAACAGCGCGTCTCGACCTTCGGCATTACGGTAAATGCGGAGGGCGTGATCCAGTCGATGCGGATTGACGAGACGGACGGGGTCCGCAACACCTTTACCTTTTCCGATGAACGGCCAAACGTGCCGGCTCCGAACTCGGATTTCGTCTTCACGCCTCCGGCCGGGGTGCATGTTGTCGATGGAATGCCGCCGGTCTAGAATCGGCCGCCCAGATGCACGTACCCTCGAACCCAATTGCAAAACTCGACGCCCGCAAGCTGCCGGAGAAGTGAAGTCCTGCCGCGAATTTAGAGTTCGTGGGCGCTTGAACGCTCCGGCGCTCGGCTGCGTCTATTCTCTACAGGAACTGGTACCCTGAAATAGCGTCAATGGCAGAATTTGTAATCAAGCTGGCCGATGAGCGAGGCCGTGTCCAGGAGCAGGTGCATTCGGCTGCTTCGGCGGAGGAGTTGCGCCACCGCTTCTCGCAGGCTGGGTACTATATTTACTCGGTGAAACCGCGCGGGTTCACCCGCGGCAAGCGCAAGACCAAGCTTGAAACCTTCATCATTTTCAACCAGCAGTTCATGACCCTGGTTCGCGCCGGGCTTCCCATTCTGAGTTCGTTGGAGATGCTGGCCAAAAGCCAGAAGAATCCCAACTTTGCGGCGCAGCTCCAAAACGTGGCTGCGCGCGTGAAGACGGGCGAGCCAATCTCGTCGGCCTTTGAAGCACAGGGCGGCTTTCCGGTGATCTACACCACCACGCTGCTGGCGGGCGAGCGAAGCGGCAATCTGGAAGAAGTGCTGGGCCGGTTTCTTTCGTTTCAGCGAGTGGCGCTGACATTCCGGAAAAAACTGATGGCATCGTTGATCTATCCGGCGGTGCTGATCACGCTGGTGTGCGCGTTGTTTGTCTTCCTCATTTCGTTCGTGGTGCCGCGCTTCGCTGAGTTGTACAACCAGATTGGAAGCAAGCTGCCCTCGATTACGCTGTGGCTGTTGGCGGTTGGCAACTTCGCGCAGAAATACGTTCTGATCGCGTTACCAACATTCGCGCTAATCGTCTATTTGGTTTATCGATGGAGCAAAACCGACGCCGGCTCGGACCGTATTGACGGGATTCGCATCAAGCTGCCCCTGTTCGGCAATATCTGGCTGAAGTACCAGGTCGCGTTGTTCGCGCGGACCCTCTCCACGCTCCTGACCGGTGGATTACCGCTGGTTCCTTCGCTCGAAACGGCGGCGCGGTCCATTTCGAGCAAACGCATCTCGCAGGCCGTCTTCTCTTCGGTAGGGAGCGTTCGGGAGGGCAAGGGGCTCTCCACAAGCCTGCAAAACACCAAGGTTTTCCCATCGCTCTCGACAGAGATGATCGAGGTTGGCGAGTCGACCGGCGCACTGCCACAGATGCTGAACTCGGTTGCGGAATTTTTCGAGGAAGACGTGCAGACGGCGCTGACCGCGGCCATGTCCATGATCGAACCGGCGATTCTCATCGTCATGGGCTGCATGGTACTGGTTATTTTGATTGCGCTGTACCTGCCATTGTTTTCGATGGCGAATACCAGCAATTTCCGCTAATGACTGGCGATATGGGCACGCGCGCCTCTGGTGGCAGATCGGTTTGAAGGAATAAGGATAAGAGGAATATATGGCACAGGCACCTGCACTGACATTGCCGACTGAACAGGATGAGACCGAACGCGCGCAGACATTGGCACGGCGCTACCGCTCGGAGTTCGTCGACCTGAAGAACTTCCGCATTGAGCACGAGCTGTTCAAGAGCGTGCCGGTGGACATGATGTTCCGCTACAACTTCGTCCCGCTGGAGCAGCATGAGGACCTTCTCGTCATCGCTGTGAGCGACCCCAGCCGCCTGATGATTTTGGACGAAATTGCCGGGCTGCTTAGGAAACGAATCTCGACTCGCGTGGCCACGCTGACGCAGATTACCGACCTTCTGAAAAAGACGGAGCAGTCGCAGCGCGTGCTGGACGAGGCTTCCGAGGGAATGACATTTGATGTGATCTCGTCCGAGGACAATCAGGACGAGACAATTTCGATTGAAAAGCTCACGTCGGAAGAAGACATCAGCCCAATTATCCGGCTGGTGGACACGACCATTTTCACCGCGCTGGAGCGGCGCGCTTCAGACATTCACATCGAAACCTACGACGATTCGCTGCACGTGAAGTACCGCATTGACGGCGTATTGCAGCCGGCGATGGCTCCCATTGCGCGCGAGCATCATTCGACCATCCTGTCGCGCATCAAGGTGATGAGCGAGTTGGATATTGCCGAGCGGCGCGTTCCGCAGGACGGGCGTTTCCGCGTGCGCTACAAGGGGCGGCTGATTGATTTCCGCGTCTCGATCATGCCGACCGTGCATGGCGAAAACGCCGTGCTGCGCGTGCTCGACAAGGAATCGATGAGCGAGAAGTTCCGTCAACTGACGCTGGATGTGGTGGGCTTCCACGAAGATGATCTCAAGCGTTTCCGGCGCTACATTCGCGAGCCCTATGGAATGGTGCTGGTCACGGGCCCGACCGGGTCGGGCAAGACTACGACGCTTTACGCCGCGCTGAACGAGATCAAGAGCGACGAGGACAAGATCATCACCATTGAAGACCCGGTGGAATACCAGATTCGCGGCATCACGCAGATTCCCGTCAATGAGAAGAAGGGCCTAACCTTTGCGCGCGGCCTGCGCTCGATCCTGCGCCACGATCCGGACAAGATCATGGTCGGCGAGATCCGGGACGCCGAGACCGCCAACATCGCGGTGCAATCGGCGCTGACCGGCCACCAGGTGTTCACCACCGTCCATGCCAACAACGTCTTCGACGTGCTCGGCCGTTTCATGCACATGAAGGTCGACGTCTACAGCTTCATCTCGGCGCTGAACGGCGTGGTCGCCCAGCGCCTGATCCGCCTCAATTGCC
>JBOHXF010000300.1:0-5737 GCA_050737455.1 Opitutaceae bacterium
AACACAAGATAGACCGAGGCGTCGTCGGCCCGCGAGCGGATGCGCAGCACGCCGCCGGGCTCCATGGCGTCCAGCGCGTTTTTCGTCAGGTTAAAGATCGCCTGCTTGAGCTGGTCCGAGTCGGCCAGGACGGTCGGCAGGCTTTCCGGGGTCTCGGCCTCGACCGTCACGCCCCGGTCCTCGAATTCGCGCCGCTGGACCCGCAGGACCGCAGCGAGCACATCGGGCAGCCGCGTTTCGGCGAGATCGGGCGGCCTGGGCCTGATCGCCTCGAGGAAATTGCGGATGATCCCGTCCAGCCTCCGCACCTCGTCGCGGCAGACCGCGATCGATTCCCCAACCGGGGCCAGTTCGGGCGAAGCCTTCCGGCGTTTCAGCTGGCGGGCGATCAGCTGGAGATGGATCGTCAAGGAATTGAGCGGATTCCCCAGCTCGTGAGCCACCCCGGCGGCGAGCAGCAGGATCGACGAGGTGCGCTCGTCCTCGAGACGCCGGCCCGCGGCCTGCTTCTCCGCCGTGACGTCGGAGAGGATCACGGCGAAGCGCCGGCCGCCGCCCTGACGCATCGGGCGGATGGGCATCAGGTAGAGGCGGACCGTGCGCGGCTCCGGGTAGTTCAGTTCGAACTCCCGCGCCACCGCCGGCAGCGCCGCGCCGCCCGGATCGTGAAGGTCGCCGAGGCTTGGCCGCAGCTCCGGCACGAGCCGCCAAAGCGTGCGCCCGGCGAGATCGTCGCCTTCGGTCCCGATCAGCCGGTGAGCCGAGTCGTTCGCATACTCGATCGCGCCGTCGGCGTCCACGACGAGCACGCCCTCCTGCAGCCTGTTGAAAATGTCCTCGAACAAACCCCGCTCGCGCGCCAGCCGCTGGACGAGATTCGCGAGATTGACCGCGTCCAGGGTATCCAGGCGCCCGAGCAGGCGATCGAGCGAGGTGTTCTTCTTGCCGGGCATGCTATTCGCCTTCGGGAAAGTTCTCGGCTTCGGCCGCGGGCGGACCGGCGAGGAAGTCCAGCTGCCCAGGATCCGCGCGGCCGGCGAACAGCTTTCGCAGGAACATTTCGCGATGATGGGCCGTGCGCCCCAGGCGGATCAAGGCGTCGCGATGTTCCTCGGTGCCGTAACCCTTGTGCTGTGCGAACCCATAGCCCGGCGCCTTGGCCTCCAGTTCGAACATCAGCCGGTCGCGCGCGACCTTGGCCACGATCGATGCCATGGCGATGCAGAGCGAACGGGCGTCGCCGTTGACGATGCCCTCGTGCGGATAGGGAAAATGCCTCAGGCCGATCCCGTCGATCAGGATCCGGCATGACGGGGTCGGCCGGAAGGCGCCTCGCTCCTCGATCGGGGTGAACAGGTCGGGTTCGGTCCGCCGCTCGAACGCCGATGGCGGGTAGATGCCCTCAAGCGCCCGGCGCATGGCGAGCTTGGTCGCGCCAAGGATGTTGAAGTTTTCGATCTCCGGCACGTTCGCCACCCCGAACTGGGCGTGGATCTGGCCCTGTTCGGCTAGCTTCTCGAATTCGGTCCACAGCTCTTGTCGGTCGGCTGCGTTGAGGAGTTTGGAGTCGTTCACGCGGCCCGACTTGTTCACGGCCCAGCGGCCTTCGAGAAATTCCCGGGTGACCAGAACCGCACCCGCCACGACGGGGCCGGCAAGGGCGCCGCGACCCGCCTCGTCCACGCCGATCAGGCCGGCTTCGGGACCGATCCGCTTCAGGTCGAAGGCGCGCAACTGGCGACGTTTGGGCATCGGTCAATCCCAGTCGACGCGCGGCTTGGGTTCCGGCAGGGGCAACTCGGCAAGCAGGCCCGCCTCGGAGACGACCTCGTAGGCGGTCCGAAAATGCAGCTTCGCGAACTCGCCCAGAGCCCGGGCGCCGAACTTCCGGAGGATTTCGCGCGCCTGGTCCTTCACTCCGGGTCCCGCGCCCTTCTGCAGCTTCGCGCCGAAACGCTTCGACAGCGCGTGCATCTGCCGGACGTACTCCGCTCGCGCCACCACGGAGGCGGCCGCCACGACCGGATCCTCCTCCGCCTTCGTCCGCATCTTCAGCTCGAAATCCTTGAGGCCCTTGCGCTTGAGCTCGCGCTGCGTCAGGGGCTGTTCGGAGAACTGGTCCAGCAGCCCCCACGGCACCCGCTTCGCTTCGAGGGCCTGCGCCAGCGCCGTCGCGTGCTGCCAGGCGAGCAGCCGGTTCAGGTTGGCGTGCGGCCGGCCCATCAATTCATTGTACTTATGCATCCCGCACAGGCAGGTGCGGACAACTGCGCCGGCGGTGCCCCGGATCCGTTCGTCAAGCTTGACGATCTGCGATTCGGCGAGCCGCTTGGAGTCCTTCACTCCGGCCCGGAGCCAGTCTTCGACGGCGGCGGGATCGGCGATGACGGTCGCCGCGACCACCGGGCCGAAGAAGTCGCCCTTGCCGCTTTCGTCGAGGCCGGCGTGAGGATCGAACCATTCGGGATGCAGGACCGCATCGTAGCCCAGCTTGGGCGCGCCGGTCACCTCGGCCTCCATCGTGTGGAGGACAAAATCCTCGGTCCCCTTGCCCGCGATCACCGCCTTGCCGCTCGCATAAGCCGTCACATTGCAGTCGGCTCCACGGTAGGCGAACCGGGCGTACGCGACCTCGAAGGGCGCCCACCCGCGCCCCTCCAGGAGGGCGCGAAGCTTTTCCATCTGGGCGTCGTCGAGCTTCACGGTGTAGGAGGAGAGCTTCTTCGGAGCCTCCGGATCGGCGGGCTGCTTCGGCATCGCGCTGCAATCGCATAAGAACGGCCGCAAAGGGCAAAAGTTTTCTGTTGCATGGGCGCGGGGGAGCCGGGCAACTCGGGCGATGCCGACTCCCACGCCCCTCGTCAGGTCCGCCCGACGGTTCCGGGGCCGGCTGCTCGTCTGGTACCGCCGGAACGCCCGCCAGCTTCCCTGGAGGGAGAACCCCTCCTTGTACCGGACGGTCGTGAGCGAGTTCATGCTTCAGCAGACCCAGGTCGCGACCGTCCTCCCCTACTTCGAGCGCTGGATGCGGGCCTTTCCCAGCTTTCCGATGCTCGCAGCCGCGCCCGGAGAGGACGTTCTGCGCCAGTGGCAGGGGCTCGGCTACTACTCCCGGGCCCGCAATCTGCAGCGGCTCGCCCGGGCGCTCGCGGCCGGGACCGAGCCTCCGCGAACGGTCGCCGAGTGGCTGAATCTGCCGGGCGTCGGCCCGTACACCGCCGCCGCGGTCACCAGCATCACGTTCGGGGAACGGGCGGCATGCGTGGACGGCAACGTCGTACGGATCCTGGCGCGGCTTACGGCCGATTCCGCCTCCTACCGCGACAGCGCCTCGGCGGCACGGGCGTTCGCCCCGCTCGCGGCGGCGCTGCTGCCCGGCCGGGCGCCCGGCGACCATAACCAGGCCATGATGGAGCTGGGCGCCACCGTCTGCACGCGCCGGAAGCCCTGCTGCGGGCGGTGTCCGGTCGCCGCGTTCTGCGCCGCCCGCGCCCGCGGCGACCCCGAATCGTATCCCCGCCTCGCGCCGAAGCGGACGGAGGCGCGAAGCGTCGTCCGCATCTGGTGCGAACGGGAGGGGGCGCTTCTGCTGCACCGGGCGGGTCCGCGGGCCGCGCGTCTGGCAGGCATTCACGAACTGCCGACGGCCGAGGAGGCCGGCATCCCGGCCGCCGCGGCGGAGATGGCGCTGCCGCTGGCTCGGAAAAGCCGCAGTTTCACCCGATTCCGGATCCGCGAGTCGATCGTCGCCCTGCCTCGCGGCCGCACGGTCCTCCCGGCGCGCGGGCTCGTGTGGACGCCGCTCGCGGAGCTGGACGCGGTGCCGCTCTCCGGGCCGCATCGCCGGTGGATCAGGGAGATTCTCGCCGGGCGCGAAGCGCCTCCAGGCGCTCCCGGGAAGCGATGACCTCCTCGCGCCTCATCCGCGGACTCAGCTCCAGGACGAGCAGATGGTGGGGCCGCCAAAATCCGCTCACCATTTCGAAATCGATCCGCCCGCTTCCCACCGCCTGATGATCCTGGCGGCGCGCGTTAACGTCGTGGAGATGGAAGCCCAGCAAATGGGCGGCGTTCCTCTCCAGCTGTTCGCGGTGATTCAGCAGCCCCTCCTCCTCCTTAAGGTGCGCGTGGCCGGTGTCGTGCCAATATCCCGCCGGAGCCTCCGCGGGGAGGCCGGCGAGAAGCTCGGGAAAATCGGCGTCGATCGGCAGTTCCTCGAATTTCTCCCTGTTCTCCAGGCCGAGCCGGACTCCCCGTTCGGCCGCGTAATCGAGCACGCTTTTCACGCTGGCCCGCGTCTGCGCCCAATAGGGGCCCATCCGCCCGCGCAGCCGCGCGATCGCGCGCGCCAGCAACGAACCGTATTTGGTGTCCGCGGCAGCCGAAAAGTTTTCCCGGGCCTCCACGTACCGCCGCAGCTTCGCCCCCGGATTGAACCAGAAAAAACCGACGCTGCCCAGATGGCAGACGAGTACGCGGGCCTTCACGCGGGCGGCAAAATCGAGCGATCGGCGGGTATGGCGCAGCCATTGGCTCCGGCCTCGCGCGTCCGTCGCCGAAGGCTCGAATAAATTGGGAGCCGCCTGGGTGACGCCCGCCGGGAGCGGGCAGAAGTTATGGGCCGAGCCGACCTTGATCACCCCCTCCTCGACCGCCCGCAATATTCCCGGGACAAGCGAAATACGCACGCCGTGGCTCAATTCGGCGTACTCGAAGCCCAAATCCGCCATCTCCCCCAGCATCGCATACCCATCGCTGTGCCGATGGGAACACCAGCACGTCGACAGCGCCAGGACGGGCCTCATTGCCGGCCCCCGGTCCGCAGATCAGCTCTCGTAGCGGCGGCGCAGCATCGCAGTGAAAGCCTGGACCTTCTCCTTGCGGCGGCGCCTTTCGCAAGGCTTCTCGTAATAGCGCTTGGCGCGGATCCCTTTGATGATGTTCTCGCGATCGAGCTTCTTTTTCATGCGCCGGAGGGCGCGGTCGATGGGCTCGTTCTTGCGGATCTTGATTTCGATGGACATGACTGGGCGGGCGATATCTGTGCGGAAAAAGGAAAATTAGGTCCAAGGCGCCGCCGAGCGTCAACCAAAATGGCGCCGCAGGGCGCTCGCTTGCGCCGAAGGCGCGTTACAAACGGCTTATCCATGGGTTGTCAAATGCCCGGAAATTATGAGAGTGCTGCCCCATGAGTCTGGCACAGAGACTGGTCGGGATCGTCGAGTCCGTCGTCGACTATTGCCGCCGCCACGCGGCCATCGTCGCCGCCGGAGTCCTGGCCGCGGCCGTCGGGCTGGCATTTTACGCCGTCCGGCGCGTCGGGCTCGACAGCAACACCGAGACGCTCATGTCCCCCGGCCTGCCGTGGCGACGCGCGGACATCGAGCTGAACCGTGAATTTCCCCAGAACAAGGACCTGCTCGCGGCCGTGATCGACGGGGCCACCCCCGACCAGGCGGAAGACGCCTCGGCGCGGCTCGCCGCCGTGCTGCGCGCCCAGCCGGATCTTTTCCGCGATGTACGGCAGCCCGACGGAGGGCTCTTCTTTCGGAAGAATGGGTTCCTCTTTCTCTCCCCAGCCGCGGTGCGCGCGATGGCGGACAACCTGATCGCCGCGCAGCCGATGCTGGGGACTCTGGCGGCTGATCCGAGCGCCCGCGGTGTTTTCGAGGCGCTCGACCTGTTCGCGCAGGGCGCGATCCAGGGCGACGTCGCCCCCGCGCTTCTTGCCCGCCCG
>JBOHXF010000301.1:0-4287 GCA_050737455.1 Opitutaceae bacterium
GGCATCGAGCATGCGCGCCTGGATCAGCACCCAGGGTTCATAATGGACGGAATCGGGCGGAGACATGTAACCGACCGTGACGAGCCGTACGATCAGAATTGAATCCGCATCAACATGGATGCCGGAAAAATCGGCGCTTCCCCCATCGCTCGCCTTCTTCGGCTGTTGCGCGTCATCGACGCTCACCTCGTACCCGTCCCGCCGGAGCGAACGCTCCAAGGCCGCGAGCATGGGCTTCGCCATGGAGACCTTCCGCCGGTGCATCGCCGCCAGGAAGGATTTGGAATGCTCGGCATTCGTAAGCCCCTGAACGAGCCCTCCGATCGCACCGAAAGCCGAGGCGGCGCCGCCGAAATTTACCACCTGGAACGTCCGCGGCTCACGGATTGCAAGCACCGCGACCCGCTTCATTCGGGTCACCGAGGTTTTGTTCGGGCCGATATTCGAGACGGAGACGCAGCCGCAAAGAGCGAAGGTCGCCCCAAATACCGTGCACTGAGCCATTCTCCGAAGCAAGGACCTCCTCGGCTTCATAGATCAACGTTCAATTGGGTCGATCGTCGAGTTTGGCGCCGGCGCCTTCACCGCCATCTCGGATAAACGGCGCGAAAGGGTCCACCATCGGTGAAGCGAGCAATCCATAAAAATCATCGGGGCTTTGATGACTGCCGACTACGAGCGATGATTGGCAGAAGCCAAAACATGTCAATTTCGGATCGGCCCGCGAGCGTCCTTCGGCAGCTCCGCCAAGGCCGGAAAATTGCGCGATAAATCTTCACGAGTTTTTTCGGCACGGAACTGATCGGGCCGGCCTATTTGGCGACCGGCCGCGGGGACGGAGACGGGCCCATGTCCTCGAGGTCCTGCTGGAGGAGCTCCTCGGGCTTGGCGGGCGGTCCCGGCAGAGGCGGCGGATTGGGCGCGGCCTCGGCGCTTTCGCCCGGCGCGGCGCCCGCGGCCTGCTGCGGGTGCTCAGCCGTCCGTTCCGTGGCGGCCATTTGCGCGAGGTCCCAACCTCCGCCCAGGTTGTTCACGAGCGCGATGCAGGCCGCGATCCGCCGGAGCTGCACCTGAAGCTCGGCCAGCCGGCTCGCGAGAAACGTGTTCTGGGCGGTTATGACGTTCACATAACTATCGATGCCGTCGCGGTAGCGCGCGACCGACAGCTCCACCGCGTGGCGCGCGTGTTCGGCCGCGTCGTGCTGCTGGATCCCTTCCCGCCCCAGGATCCGCAGCGTCACAAGGTCGTCCTCGACCGACTGGAAGGCAGCGAGCACGATCTGCCGGTAGCTTGCGACAGCCTGGTCATAGGCCGCCCGCGCCGCGGCATTCTGCGCCCGCCGGAGGCCGCCTTCGAATACCGTCTCCGCCGCCGAGGCGCCGAGCGACCAGAACCGATTGGGCCAGTCCAGCCATTGCGCGAATGCGGTCGAATCGTAGCCGTACGAGCCGCTCAGGCTGACAGTCGGGAAGTACGCCGCCCGGGCGACGCCGATCGCGGCGTTGGCCGCCGCCACACGGCGCTCACCGGCGGCGATGTCCGGCCGCCGCTCAAGGATCTGCGAGGGCAGCGCCACCGGGATCTGCGGAAGCTTCGGATCGAAGCGCTTCACCGGAAGCGAGAATCGCGCGGGCGGGAGCCCGAGCAGGACGGCGATCGCGTGCTCATACTGGGCGCGGGCAATGCCGAGGTCGGTCGCCTCGGCCTGCGCCGTGTCGAGCTGCGTGTTGGCCTGGGCCAGGTCCTCGTCGGACGCGAGGCCCGCGTGGAACAGGGTGTACACGAGGCGCAGGCTCGCCTGATAATCCGCAAGCGTCGTGTCCAGGATGCGCCGCTGCTCGTCGGCGGCTCGGAGTTCGTAATAGTCCTCCGCCAGTTCCGCCTGCGTGCTCAGAATCGCGGTCTGGAGATCGGCCGCTCCGGCCTCGGCCGCATACGCGCTTTCGGCGACGCCATTGCGGATGCGCCCCCAGAGATCGAGTTCGTAGGAGGCATCGGCCGGAAGACTGAACTCCGTCCGGGTCTGGCCGGGCGCGCCGCCTGATCCGCCGCCCTGGCCGGAAGATGCGCCGCTGCCGCCGAAGTTGGACGCGCTCGATCTCTGCCGAGTAACCGAGGGGCCGACGCCGATCGTCGGAAACCACGAGGAGCGCGCCTCCGCCGCAAGGGCGCGGGCTTGGCGGTAGGCCGCCGCGGCGGACGCGATGTTTTGATTGGAGACGCTCACGCGCCTTTCGAGCGCGGCCAGGTCCGGGTCGCCGAAAAGCGTCCACCAGGATCCGCCGAGCCGGTCTTCGCTCGGCTGTGCCAGCTTCCAACCGGTCGCCACGGATCCCGCCGTGCCGGGAGCCGCCCGAGCCGATGCGGCCTCCTTGAACCGACCGGGAACGTCGACCGAAGGGCGGCTGTAGCGGGGCGCGAGGTTGCATCCTCCGAGACCGAGCGCGAGCAGCGCGAAGAGGGCGGCGGCGGGTTTGGAGAGATCGGCGAGCGAATTCATCGGAGCGGACGGCCGCTCGCGCCACTACGCGGCCTTTTGCCCTTGAAGGCGAGGCTGGCGAGGGCGGGACCGTTTTGCGCGGGAGCTGAGGAAATCATGGCGTTCACCGGACCGGCACGGCATCAATCTCTCCGGGACTTTCAGGGGCGGAGCGGCCAAAAAGCCGAAGGACCCGAAGGCGGAGCCGGTCCATGTAAAGGTAGATCACCGGCGTCGTGTACAGGGTCATCGCCTGGCTGAGCATAAGTCCGCCCACGATCGAAATCCCCAAGGGCCGGCGCAGTTCCGAGCCCGTCCCCGTGCCGAGCGCCAGCGGCAACCCGCCCAGGAGGGCGGCCATGGTCGTCATGAGGATCGGCCGGAAGCGGAGAAGGCAGGCCTGGTGCACGGCGTCCATGGGGCGCCGCCGTTCCCGCCGTTCCACGTCGATCGCGAAATCGATCATCAGGATCGCGTTCTTTTTCACGATGCCGATGAGCAGAATGATGCCGATCAGCGCGATGATCGTGAACTGCGTCCGCGTCACGGCGAGGGCGAGCAGGGCTCCGAGTCCGGCGGAGGGAAGCGTGGAGAGGATTGTGACCGGGTGGATGGTGCTCTCGTAGAGGATGCCGAGGACGATGTAGACGGCGGCGATGGCCGCGGCGACGAGGAGCCACTCATTCGACAGCGACTCCGTGAAGGCCTGGGCCGTCCCGCTAAAATAGCCGGTGACCGTGCCCGGCATCCCCGCCGCCCGTTCGGCTGCCCCGATGGCGGCGACGGCATCGCCCAGCGCACGGCCCGGCGCCAAGTTGAATGACAGGGTGACCGAGGGGAAAACTCCGGAGTGGTTGACGGCGAGCGCCGCCGTCGAGACCTGGTATTTGGTAAAGGCCGCCAGGGGCACCATGCCTCCGGAGGCGGACGCGACGTAGATCCGGTTCAGCGCCTGGGGGCTCTGCCAGAAATCGGGGGCGACCTCCATCACCACGAAATACTGGTTCGTCGAGGCGTAGGTCCGCGCGATCTCGCGCTCGCCGAACGCGTCGTACAGGACGGCGTCAACGGCCTTCGGCGTGATGCCCAGCCTTGAGGCGGTCGCACGATCGATCGTGAGATTCACGGCCAGTCCGCGGTTCTGCGCGTCGCTGTTGGCGTCGGTGATCGCCGGCAGCCCGTGCATGGTCTTGAGCAGGACGGCCCCCCAATGATTCAACTCGTCCAGGTTGTCGCTTTGCAGCGTGTACTGGTATTCCGCCGCGCTCCGGCGGCCGCCGATCCGCACGTCCTGGTTCGCCTGGAGGAACAGGCTTGCCCCCGGCACCCGGGCCAGCTTGGGCCGCAGCCGGTCGATAACCCGCTCCACCGACACCTTGCGCACGGCAAGCGGCTTGAGCGAAATGAACATCCGGGCGGTGTTGGTGGTCGTGCCCCCGCCGCCGCCCGTGAAGGCGACGACGGTGTCGACGGCGGGATCGGCCTGCACGATGCCCGCAAGCCGCTGCAGCTTCGTGGACATGGCGGTGAAAGATAGGTCCTGGTCGCCGATCACCGTTCCGGACATCCGGCCGGTGTCCTGCTCGGGAAAGAAACCTTTCGGCAGCACGATGTAGAGGTACACGTTGAGCCCGAGGGTGACGAAAAAGACGAAAAGCGTGAGCAGGGAGTGGCGCAGCACCCAGGTGAGGCTGCGGTCATAGGCGCGAAGCACGCGGGCGAAAACCCGCTCGCTCGCCTGGTAAAGGCGGCCGTGCTCCTTGTCGCGCAGCAGGCGCGCGCACATCATCGGCGTGGTCGTGAGCGA
>JBOHXF010000302.1:0-3398 GCA_050737455.1 Opitutaceae bacterium
GGGCCCGGGCGGCCATGCGGGCCCGGGAGGCATGGGAGGCATGGGAGGCATGGGCGGCGGCGGGTTCCACGATCCCTTCGACATCTTTCGCGAAGTGTTCGGCCAAGCCGGGGTCGGCGGCGGCGGCATTTTCGAGGAAATGTTCGGCCGCGGAGGGGGAGGGGGGGGCGGCGGTCGTGATGGCGCCGATCTCCGCTACGACCTCGAAATCACCCTCGAGGAGGCCGCCCGTGGAATGGAACGGGAAATTTCATTCCGGAAGATGGCGGTCTGCGAGCATTGCGCGGGCTCCGGGGCCGAGCCCGGCTCCAAGAAGGTCGTCTGCCCCACATGCCGTGGTGCCGGCCAGATCCGTCGCTCCGGCGGGATCATCGTCTTCACTCAAACCTGCCCGACCTGCGGCGGCACCGGCCGGAAGATCGAAAAAGTCTGTTCGGTGTGCCGCGGCGAAGGCCGGACGGCCCGAACGACCAAGTTGAACGTGCGGATCCCTCCGGGAGTCGACAACGGCTCGCGCCTGCGCTCCTCCGGCAACGGTGAGGCGGGGGCGGCGGGCGGGCAGACCGGCGATCTTTACATTGTCTTGACCGTCAAGGAGCACGAGCTGTTCGAACGCCAAGGCGACGACCTGTTCTGCGAAATCCCGATCAAGTTCACGCTGGCCACCCTTGGCGGCACGATCGAGGTGCCTACGCTGTTTGGGAAGGCTTCGCTCAAGATCCCCGCGGCAACACAAAGCGGGACGACGTTTCGCCTGCGGGACAAGGGCATGCCGAGCCTGCGCGGCGGCCGGCACGGCGACCAACTCGTCCGCGTGCACGTGGAGGTGCCGACTTCCCTCTCGGCCGAGCAACGCAGGCTCCTGGAGGAGTTCGCGCGTGTGAGCGGCGATGCGAGCGAACCGACATCGAGGTCGTTCTTCGAGAAGGCGAAAAAGTTTTTCTGACCGGCCGCGCGACCATGGACCTGGTGATCCTCGGATCGGGGCGTGGCTCGAACGCCGAGGCGATCCTGCGTGCGCAGCAGGAGGGGAAGCTGGGCCGGGCCCGCGTTAAGGCGATCTTTAGCGACCGCCCGGAAGCGGGTCTGCTCGCGGTCGGCGCACGCTACGCGGTGCCCTCCCGGTTCGTCGATCCGGCGCCGTTCAAGACCAAGCTTGAGGGCGAGGGTGAAGGGCGATTCATCGCGGCGGTCGGCGCCGAACAGCCCGATCTGGTCGTGCTGGCGGGGTTCATGCGCGTCCTCAAGCCGGGCTTTCTGGGCGCGTTCTCGGGCCGGATTGTCAACCTGCACCCAAGTCTGCTGCCGAGCTTCCCCGGCCTGGACGCCATCGGCCAGGCCTGGCGCCGCGGCGTAAGAGTCACCGGGTGCACGGTGCACGGGGTGACCGCCGAGGTCGACGGCGGCCCGATCCTCGATCAGGCTGCGGTGCGGATCGAACCTGGCGACACGATCGGGACCCTCGAGGCCAAGGTGCACGCGGCCGAGCACGATCTCCTGCCGGCGGTCATCGCACGGCTTAGCCTGGCGGACCGGTCGTGGCGCTGACCGAGATCCGAGTCGAGATCGCGCCCGACTCCGCCGAGGCGGCGGATGACGCGCTTTTCGAGGAAACCTCGGGCAGATGGATCGTCCTCGAGGACTCTGTCGCGCTCCGCGCATGGATGGTCGGCATTTTCAACAGCAGGAAGGAGGCCGAAAAGGCATGGAAGCGTGTCGCCTTCCTCGCCGCGGTGAGACCGGTCGGGGCGCCGGCAGTGCGCAGGCTCGTCGAAGGGGAGTGGCAAGAGAGCTACAAGGCGCATTTCAAGCCCTCCCGGTTCGGGCGGCTCCACTGGGTGCCGATCTGGGAAAAGGAAAATTACCGGATCCCGCCAAAGGACGCGGCCCTCTGGCTCGACCCGGGCCTTGCGTTCGGGACCGGCAACCACGAGACGACGAGGCTTTGCTGCAAACGGCTCGTGGCCTTCGCGGAAAAGCGGCGCCTTCCGGAAGGATGTCGGCCCCAGGGCCGGAACGGCGACCGATCCACGCGCTCCGCGGCCCGGTCCTCCGGGCTGGCGGCGGGCCGGGTGCCGGCGCCGCGTTTCGGCCGCGTGATCGACGCTGGGTGTGGCTCGGGAATCCTGGCCTTGTCCGCGGCGTTGTTGGGATTCGACGCGGTGATTGGGTTCGACGTCGATCCCGACGCCGTCCGTGTCAGCCGGGAGAACGCGGAGCTCAACGGCCTTGGCTCGAAGGTCAAGTTCCTTGCGGCGGACCTGGCGGCCGGCCTCCGGGGCCGGAGGGCCGACTTGGTCCTGGCGAACATCCAGGCCGACGTGCTCGCGGCCAACGCGGGTCCGCTCGCCGCCGCAGTGGCGCCGGGCGGAGCGCTCGTCCTTAGCGGCATCCTGACGCGCGAACTGGGCGCCGTTCGGTCGGCGTTCGCCGGCGTCTGCGAGGCTTGGCGATCCGACTCGCGCACCCTCGGCGAATGGAGCGACTTGGTCGGGATCAGGCCGGCGCCTAACGGTCGAGCGCGGCGCTGAAGCGGGCGATGCCCTCTTCGATCCGGCCGGGCAAGGCGGCCCGGCGAATCGGTAGCTCATGGGCCTCGCCGGCCGCCCGGCGTCTCCGGACCCGCGAAGGACAGGCCCATCGGATCCGGGGGAGGTGGGAGCACGAGATGCGGGTGCTGGTTCAGCACCAGGAAATCGTGTGTGGCGCGGGCGCGCCGGTCGTCATAGGCGGGGAGCGCCTGCCGGAGTGGCGGGCGGGTGATATGGGCGGTGGGATCCATGGCGGAGGAGGCTTCGTTGTTGTGGTTTGACGAGCCCGCTCCCGCACCGGCCGGCCGGGGCGAAAAAAAGGCCCCCTCCGGTTCGGCACCGGAGAGGGCGATCGGAAAAAATCGATCAGGACCCTCGCGGCGCGCGAAAAGCGGCGACGAACACGGAGACGGCGGAGATGAGGCCGATGACCGGGCGTTTCGTCTGACCGGAAGGTTTCATGTGATGCGCAACAAAGCCAAGGCGGGGGCTGCTGTCAAGGTCCGCCCGGCATATTGATCTTCGGCGGGGCGCATCTGCAAGTTGACGAGAGAAACGGGAGTTACCGCGATCGCTCAACCGGGGAGCACGCGATCAAGATCAGCGTCGGAAACCCTTACGTCACAATTAGTGTATAAATAATCTAAGATTAACGCATTATGGAAATGTATCCGGTCGCCACCCAAGCCCTTTACCTGGGGTTTACATTCGGAAACGGAAGCCCCCTGATTACCGGAAGGATCGACAGGCATTAGTTACTTGCCTGTAATAATTTACAACGTAATCGATGGAGCCTTGCAGGCCATGGCATCCGATTTGCTACTGCGTGGTGGACCAAGAAAAGCCATGAATCGCATCCCTCAACTA
>JBOHXF010000303.1:0-8707 GCA_050737455.1 Opitutaceae bacterium
CCCACTGGCACCGCCAGCTCCGGGCCCGGGCGCAATCCGAGGCCCCGGCCACAGCGTTCGAAGTTCCGGTTGAGGGCGCCCTCCCGGTCGGCGGCTGGACCTTGCAGCTTGGCGGCCGGATCGACCAATGGGTTCGCTTCGGCCCCGGAGCGCTGGTCCGGGAAATCAAGACCGTGACCCGGCCCCTGCCCGAGGGGGAGGAGGTTCTTCGCGCGGCATATCCCGCCTATTTCATCCAGCTCGCCGCTTACCTGGCGCTCCTGCGTGTGGGCTCTCCCCCACTCGGTTCGGTCGCCGGCGGCATGGCCGGGACTTGCCCCGTCCGGGGTGAAGTCGTCTTCGTCGAGACCGCGACCGGACTCACGCAAACGGTCCTCGTCGCACCGGCGGACGACGCCCTCCTCGCGGCCCAACTCGAACGCGTCCGAGAGTTTCTCGATCTTCGCCTGCGCGCCCGCGACCGGCTCC
This sequence comes from Opitutaceae bacterium, assembly GCA_050737455.1. GTDB lineage: Bacteria > Verrucomicrobiota > Verrucomicrobiia > Opitutales > Opitutaceae > Palsa-1447. Next base: position 469 of record JBOHXF010000303.1, read on the forward strand.
GCGGGCTCCAGTTCCGGCCGCCGTTCGAACGGCCGCGGCCGGGACAGGAGACGGCGGTGGCCGATCTGAAGCGGAGCCGGCAGTCAGGCAAGCCGATCCTCCTCGAAGCGCCGACCGGCTTCGGCAAGACCGGTGTCCTCCTCGAATTTGCCCTCGACGAGCTGCGGACCGGCGCTTGCGAGCGGGTCCTCTATCTCAGCGGGAAGTCCACGGGGCAGCTCCAGGTGGCGCGGACCCTCGAGGCGATGGCGCCCGCGGGCGATTCGTGCGGCCCGGCCGCCTGGATCGTCCGACCCAAGGGGGAACACTGTATCAACCACGCGTTCCATTGTGTGCGCGAAGATTGCCGCTACCTGGACGGCGTCGAGCGGCGCTGGCCGTCGAGCGGCCTGTCGCGGTTTTATCTCATGCCCCGACAGCCGCGGGACCTCGCGTCACTGCGCGAGGCCGGGCGCGAAGCCTGCGTCTGCCCCTATGAGATCACACGCGCCTCGCTCCCATTCAACGATCTGTGGATCGGCGATTACAACTATGTGTTCTCGCCGGGCAGCCGCGGCATCTTTTACCGCCAGCCGGGCTTCGAACCCGCACGCACGCTGCTGATCGTCGACGAGGCCCACAATCTTCCCCCCAGGGTCGCCGACGCCCATTCGCACGCCTTCCCGGCCGGGGCTTCGCGCGAGACCGCGACGCTTCTGGAAGCCGCCCATCCCCGCGCGGAGGTCACGTCCGCCTGGACTGCGTGGGCCGCCTTTCTGAACAGACTGTCCCCCTGCGCCGCGCTCGGCGCCGGCGCAGAAGCCGACGCGCGGGAGCTCATCGGGCGGCTGGGCGAAAGCATCCGGAGCTTTCCGGTCGATTACGCGGCCTTGAGCCCAACGGCTACGGAGAGCATTTGGGCGCTGCCCGGCCTGGGCGAGGAACTCGCGGCCGACGATCTGCCCCGGCTTTGGTGGTGCCGGCGCCCAGGCGAACTTTCCATCACTTGCCTCGACGCGGCGGCAGCGATCGGGTCCGCCCTCCGGGAGTTCGGTACGGTTGTGCTCGCGAGCGCCACGCCAGGACCGGAACGCGACTTCGCCGAGGCGCTCGGCCTCTTCCCCCCGGGCGCCACCGCGCCCTCCGCCTTCCTCCGCGGCTCTGCCGGAAGCGGACGGCTTGCCGCAGATTCCGGAGACTGCCCGGCGGCCGATGCGTCGCGGGCTTCGCCGGCCCTGGAAGCCGGCCGCTTCGGCGCGCTGAGCAAACGCCAAACGCGAAAGCTTGCGGCCCGGGTCCTGAGCGGAGCCGACCTCCTGCGGCAAGGCGATACCGCCGCCGAATCGGGATTGGCGCCCGTGCGTGCGTGGACACCCTGGCGGGACGGCGCCTACGATGTCGCCTACGATGTCCGGGTCGACACGAGCTTCCAGCATCGTGGCCGCCATGCGGGCACCACCGCGGTGGCGGTGGCCGCCTTGGCACGGGCCGCCGACCGGTGCGTCGCGGTGTTTTTTCCGAGCTATGCCTATGCCGAGATGATCGTTGCGGAGCTCCAGGCCTCCCGCTCCGATTTGCGGATTGCGATTCAACCCCGCTCCCTCGAATTGGCCGATCAGGCGTCCTGGGCCCAGGAGGGGCTCGGGCGCGCGCACGCCTTGTTCCTCATCCTCGGTTCCGGATTTGCGGAAAGCATCGACCTGCTCGGCGGGCGGGTCGGACACGGGATGGTCGTCGGCCCGGCCCTGCCCGAGGTCAATGCCGTGCAGCGCGCACGGGCGGCGGAGCTGGCTCCTCTGGGGCGGGAGCGCGCGTTTCGCCGGGTTTACCAGATTCCGGGCATGCAGAAGGTGAACCAGGCGCTCGGCCGGCTGGTGCGCTCCCCGGGCCAGCGGGCCAAGGTGCTTCTTCATTGCCGGCGCTTCGCCGAGCCGGCCTATCGGGATCTTCTCGTCGCGGATTATCGCGGTGGCGTCCGCCTGGAAACCGACGAAGATTTGGATGCCTGGCTTGGCTGCTCGCAATCCAATGTGATTTCGGATGGCTGATTACGCCGGAACCCGATTGTCTCCGTCCAAGACTTTCCGCCGCCTTTTGCCGTTTCCCGCATGCCCTCCTCATTTTCCCGGCTCCGTGTGAGATTGGCCTTCTGGATCGCGCTGGCCGGTTGGGCTCCGGCCCTCCGGGCCGCGACCTCCTCCTCCGTCGGCCCCGCTCACCTCTTCACGCCAAAGGAACTGGCGCAAGGCTTTCGGGACGGCTATGTTCTCGCGCTGCCAAGAACGGGTGCCCGCGCAACCGTCGGCGCCGAGGAGGCTGTCGAAGGCACGCCCGCCGCCGGAGTGTTCGCCCGCTTCGGCGGCCTGCGGCTCCTCCCAACGAAGCCGGGCGAGACCACAGCAAGCGCCATCGCGCGCCTCCAGGCGACGGGCCGGTACGCCTTTGTCGAACCGGACCGGATCGTTCACGCGGATCAGGCGGCACCGAACGATCCCGATTTCGGACAGCAGTGGGGCCTCGACAACACGCCGTCCAATTCGCCCGACGGCACGCCGAATCTGCCGGGCGCGGACATCCACGCGGCGGGCGCCTGGGCGACGCGCACGGACGCGTCGACCGTCGTCGTCGCGGTCATCGATTCGGGCCTGCGCCTCACCCACCAGGACATCGCGGCGAACCTGTGGACCAACCCCGAGGCCAACGAGGACAATTACACGAACGACTATAACGGGATCGACGCCTCCGGCTATCCGCAGGTGACCGGCGACCCGAACGACGATCTCGGCCACGGCACGCATGTTGCGGGCATCATCGGCGCGGTCGGCGACAACGGCCTCGACACCTCGGGCGTCTGCTGGAAGGTCCGGATCATGCCGCTCAAGTTCATCGGCGCGGACGGGACCGGCCCGACGTCGGGCGAAATCGCCTGCATCGAATTCGCGATCGATCATGGCGCCAATCTGATCAATGCGAGCTTCGGCTCGGACAGCGCGAGCGCCTCGGAGGAAACGGCCTTTCAAGATGCCGACCAGGCCGGAATCATTTGCGTCGTCGCGGCGGGCAACAATGCGGAGGACAACGGCCTCACCTCCACCTATCCGTCGACGTACCCTCTGGACAACATCGTCGCGGTGGCGGCCTCGGATAACCGGGACGACCTGGCGTCGTTTTCGGAGTATGGCTCCGGCAATGTCGATCTGGCCGCGCCGGGCTACGACATTCTCTCGCTCTACAACACGAGCGACACGGCGACCGCCGTGCTCAGCGGAACTTCGATGGCTGCGCCCATGGTCACCGGATCGCTCGCCCTGTTGAAGGCCCAATTTCCCGGTGACTCCCCCCGCCAGCTCATCAACCGTCTCCTTCGGCACGTGGATCCCGGCCCCAATTTTATCGGCCGCGTGCAAACGGGCGGACGCGTGGACCTCGCCGCCGCCCTGCAATCGGCCGCGGGCGACAACACGCCGTTCAACGACGATTTCGCCTCCCGTGGGCATCTGGCGGGAACTTCCATTTCCGTGCGGTCCGACAACACGGGAGCGACCCTTGAGGCCGGCGAGCCCGCAGTCGCGGGCCAGTCCGGCGGCGCGTCGCTCTGGTGGGACTGGACGGCCCCCGAAACCGGCATGGTCACGCTTCAGTCGGCCGGGTCGGCCTATCCGACCCTGCTCGGCATTTACACCGGAACCGTCCTTTCCTCCCTCACCGCCGTCGCGAGTTCGAGCTCCGGCGTGCTCTCCTTCTCCGCCGAAGCCGGCACGACCTACGAAATCTCAGTCGAGGGTCAAGGCGGCGCCAGCGGCCTCACGATCCTCCAGCTCGGCTACGCGAACGACGCTTTCGCTTCGCCCGCCTGGCTGGCGGGACCGAGCGCATCCATCACTGCGGGCAATACGGCCGCGACGCGGGAATCCGGAGAGCCGACGCTCAACGCGAGCGCGGTCGGCCACTCCGTCTGGTACGCGTGGACCGCTCCCGGTTCGGGCCAGTATCAGGTCTCGGTCACGAGCCTGGATTTCGACCCGGTCCTCGGAATTTTCACCGGTGCGTCGCTGTCCGGGCTGACACGGGTTGCGGCATCCGCCGCGGCCGCTTCGATCGACGCAGACGCCGACAGTCCAGTGGCCGGCGTGATCTGCACATTCGATGCGACGGCCGGAACGACGTACCGCATTCTGGTCGACGGCGCGGCCGACGCCACGACCGGCCTGTCATCGGGCCAGTTCACCCTATCGCTCGCCGATTCCCGCTGGCAGAGCGCGACCGGCGACGCGATCACCTGCTCGCCGACCGTCGGCCCGGGCGGTTCGATTTATGTCGGTTCAACCGACGGCCTCTTCTACGCCTTCAATCCCGACGGATCCGCCGCTTGGACCTATGATCCCTCGGTCATCGCCGGACTCGGTTCCACGACCGGCTTCGACACGTCCTCGGCGGCGGTGGGCTCGGACGGGACGGTCTATGCGGGAGTCGTCGGCTCCGATGGAGGCGCCGTATTCGCGCTCAGCTCCGCCGGCGCCTTGAAATGGAGCTACGTGCTCCCGGCCTCGGGCGCGTATCCCACGTGCTCGCCCATCCTGGCCGCGGACGGCTCCGTTGTCTTCAAAGACAGCAGCGGCTATCTCGACGATCTTGATGCTTCCACCGGGGCCCTCCGCTCGCAGGCGTCCGTGCCCGGCCTATCGTACGCCGCGCCCGCCATCGCGCCCGACGGCACGATCTACAGCGGCACGGACGCGGACGTGCTGTACGCAATCGCCTCCAATGGTTCCCCGAAATGGACTTTCGACGCAGGCGGGCCGATCTACACCAGCGCCGCGATCGATGCCGGCGGCCAAGTGTATTTTGGGACCCTGACCGGAGCCTGCTTCGCGGTCAACGCCCAGGGGCGGCAGGTCTGGACTCAGACCCTGGGCAACAGCGTCACCTCCTCACCCGCCCTGGGCTCGAATGGCGCCGTCTACCTGGGCTGTTACGATCACAAGCTGTACGCGCTCGACTCCGGCACCGGCGCCATCCTCTGGACGTATCTCATGGCCGGAGAGGTCCGGGCCAGCTCGCCCGTCGTCGCCGCCGGACCCGACGGAAAGGACGTGATCATCATCGGGGATTATGATGGGCAGGTCTATGCGATCAACGCGGACGGATCGCTGAGCCGCACCTTCGCAACGGGGGCCCAAATCCGCTCGAGCCCAGCGATCTCCGGCACCGCGCTGTATTTCGGCAGCGCTGACCACAAGCTGTACGCGTTCGACATCGGGATGTCCGCCGCCGGGACGCCCTGGCCCATGTACCTGTACGGCCCGCGCCGCGCCGGCAGGGTTGAGGTGGACACCTTGGCGATCACCGAACAGCCGGCGGCCAGTGTCGGCCTCGTCAACGGAAGTGCGCTCACACTGACCGTCGGGGCCGTCGGCCAAGGTCCCCTCACCTTCCAATGGGCCCTCAACGGCGCTGCCATCGCCGGGGCGACCAATTCCACCTACTTCGTCCCGGATCCAGGCGCGGCCGACATTGGCACCTATACGGTGAAGATCTCCGGACCGCAGGGGTCGGTCGAATCGGCGGTCTCCACGGTCGAGGAGCTGGCGGTCCCGTCCATCGTCACGCAGCCCGAAAGCCAGAGCGTCAACGCCGGAGCAGGAGTGACGCTCTCCGTCGACGCCCAAGGCGGCAACCTCGCGTTCCAATGGTCCTTCGCGGGTACGGCGATCCCGGGCGCGACCGGTCCGTCCCTGGTCTTGGCGAATGTCGGCGCGATCCAGGACGCTTCCTACGGCACCTACACCGTCACGGTGATGAACGGACTTGGGTCGATCACATCCAATCCCGCCTCGCTCACCGTCGTCACCAGTGCCCGGCTCGTCAATCTGTCGGCCCGGGCCAACATCGAGGGAAGCAGCCAGCTCCTCGTCGTCGGCTTATCGCTTGGCGGCGGCAGCAAGACGGTCCTGGTGCGCGGCGTGGGCCCGGATCTTGTCAAATACAGCATCACTGATCCCCTCGCCGACCCCGTTCTCACCCTTTTCGCCAAGAACGATAGTTCCCTGGCCGTCAACCAAGGCTGGGACGCCAACGGCCAAGGACCGGCGATCGCGGCGGCGGAAACGGCGACAGGCGCCTTCAGCCTGCCCGCCGGCTCGGCGGACGCCGCGCTGCTTTCGACCCTCGCAGGCGGGCAATATACAGCCCAGATTGCCGGATTAAACGGTGAAGCCGGCATTGCGCTCGCCGAGTTCTACGACGACGATCCGGCGGGGTCGGCCTCGCGCCTCGTCAACATCTCTGCGCGTGCCTCGGTCCAGTCGGACGTCAATCTTCTGATCGCTGGATTTTCGATTTCCGGCACGACGGCGGAGACGGTGCTCATCCGCGGCGCCGGCCCGACTTTGGCGGCGGCGCCCTTCAACCTCTCCGGAGTCCTGAGCAATCCCATTCTCACGCTGTACGATAAAAATGACCAAGTGATCGCATCGGACTCGGGCTGGGGCAACGCGCCGGCTCCGGGCGATTCGACCGTGGTCGCGTCGCCCCAGGCGGCCACTCCCACGATTTTCAAGGCGGTCGGCGCGTTTGACTTCACCTCCGCGGATTCCGCCGATTCCGCCCTGGTGGTCACACTCCCGCCCGGGCAGTACACCGCCCAGGTTTCCGGCGGCAGCCAGTCGGGCGGCGTCGCCCTCGTCGAGGTTTACGAGGTCCGGTGAACCTTCAGCGGGCCGGACCGCGGAAACTCTCGGGCGGCCCGAGATAACTGGGGCGCACCCCGCCCGCGTCGACCACGATCTTTTCCAGGACAAAGGCGGGATCCACTCTCCAGATCTTCAGGACGTGGGGCCCGGGCCGATCGATTCGCTCGGGAACGGTGAGAATCCGGATCGAATCCGACACGGCCTTTGCCCAAGCCCGATACGAGCGATTGGCCTGGAGGTCGACCACTTCAGGCGGGGCGTCGTCGAAGGACACGGCGCAGCGCACGCCCCGGCCCGGAACGAAGGCGAGCGTCGGCGAGGCATAGAGCTCCACCTTCACCGTCCCGGTTGAAAACAGATACATCCGGTATTCCAGGCGCGGAGCATCCGGCTTGAAAGAGGTCTCGGTCGAAGCGCTGGGAGCGGTGACCGGAAACGACGTCACTCCCGACAAGGTGCGCCCGTAATCCGGGATGGTCCGCCACCCGATCCCCCCGGAAGCCACCGCCCGGCTGTAATGCGCCGCCTCGATCGACACGTAGCCGTCCGTCTCGACGAATCCCCGGACCGAGGAGCGCCGCGGCTCGGCGGGGTTGAACACCGAGACCGCCACCGTGACCCGCGTCCCGTCGGATCCGACGATCTCGACCGAACTGCGCGCCCGGCCGACAGGGGCCTGATCCCAGATCACGCCGACGGAAAGCCGCGCATCCGGGCCAAGCTCGCCGTGGTCCGGTGTCACCGTGAGCCAGGGCGTTTCGGCGGCGGCCGTGAACGAGCAGGGATCCTTCCCCCGGTTGAAGACATCGATGTACCGGCTCTTTCGGTCGAAGGCGTTGAGCTCGGGCAAAGACGGTGCCTCCTCGCTCTGGCCGACCTTGGGCGGCGGCCAGGATCCGGCGCTGCCCTCAACCGCGACCCCGAGCGCCGCGGCGGCCCGAGGCGTCACTTCCGCGACCGCGGGCATGATGTTCCGCGGCGGCTCCTGCCATCCCGTATATCCGATATGGGTCTGGTCCATCATGTGGTCCCATTTGCCGCAATCGAGCCGGTTGTACCTCCGGGAAAGCTCGGCGTCCCGCCCGAACAGCATCCGCGCCCTCCGTGCCAGCGCGTTCGCCGATACGCGGCCCTGGGCGGCATACAGCCGGTTCTTTCCGACGGTGACGTACAGATCGTTCAGATTCGCGCACGCCGCCACGGGATAGAGCACCAGCTCATAAAAGGCGTCGCGGTATTGTGGCGGCAGCTCCCGGTCGAGCCGGCGCGCGCGGTCGTCCAGCGCGTTGAATTGCCGGACCACCGTGTCCGCCTCCCGGTAATCGACGAGGCTGTAGGTGTCCGGCGACAGAAGCTCCGGTTTGCGCCGCCCGTTGAATTTTGTGTAGGCCGCGATCAGGTCCGCGATCTCGTCGGCATGCTCCGGCCCAAACTCCCTCGCCGCCCAGAGGCGGCCGAACTCCCCGAGCCGGTCGCTCGTCCAGCGCTGCGGCCGGCGCGCCATGTCGAGAAAGAACTCGATCGGAAATTCCATGGGCTTCAAGTCGCCGACGTTCACGATCCAGATG
>JBOHXF010000304.1:0-6499 GCA_050737455.1 Opitutaceae bacterium
GATCTATGTTTGCGGTCGGCAGGGTAAAATTTGGTATTTCGACGACAGCCCGTACGCGACGACCAAGCACGTGTTTCTCGACCTCAGCGCGCAAACCCAGGGCTACAGCGATTCGGGGGTCCTCGCGATGGCGTTTCACCCGCAGTTCGGCCAGGCCGGCTCCCCCAACCGCGGGTACGTCTACGTCTATTACAACTATACGCCGGGGCCGATTGTCGGTTCGGAATCGAGCGAGCCGTATTATGTGACCCCGTCCTACGACCGGCTGTCCCGCTTCACGGTTCCGGACGGCTCGGACGTGGCCGATCCCAATTCCGAGCTGGTCCTGATCAACCAGTTCGACCGCGATCTCTGGCATAATGGCTGCGGCATGTTCTTCGGCCCCGACGGGTTCCTGTACTTCACCAACGGCGACGAAGGCGGCGTCAACGACCCCTACGATCAGACGCAGAAGATCGACTCGGGCCTGTTCTCGGGGGTGTTTCGAATCGACGTCAACGAGGATCCGACGAAGAGCCATCCCATCCGCCGGCAGCCTCAGCCGGGGATTCCGCCCCCGGCGGGATGGCCGCCGACCTACTCGGGCAACTACTACATCCCCAACGACAATCCATGGCAGGATCCCACGGGCGGCACGCTGGAGGAGTTCTGGGCCCTTGGGTTCCGGGAGCCGTGGCGCATGACGCTCGACCCGGCGACGGGCACGATCTGGCTCGGGGACGTGGGGCAGGACCAATACGAAGAAATCGATATCGTGCGGCCGGGCGGCAACTACCAGTGGAGTTACATGGAGGGATTCATCCCCGGCCCCCGGCCGAAGCCCTCTCCGCTGATCGGCAACGACACTCCTCCCATTTACGCCTATCCGCACGCCTATGGGGATGGATGCGTCATCGGAGGATATGTCTACCGCGGGACGAAGTTCGCCAACCTGCTCGAGGGCCAGTACGTTTACGGCGACTATGATTCCAACCGGGTGTGGAGCATGAACTACTCCGGCTCGGGCACGCCGGTCGTCAGCTATCTGACGACGGTGCCGGGAAAGACCGCGTCGGCCGGCGGCATTTCCACGTTCGGGGAGGACAACCAGGGCGAACTCTACATCGCGACGATGGGGCCGTCCGCTTCGATCTACAAGCTGGCGCTCCCGGGCAGCCCCGGCTATCTGACGAACATCTCCGCGCGGGCGGGCGTGTCGGGGGCGAGCCAGCCGCTGATCGCGGGATTCGTGGTCGCGGGAAGCGGCTCGAAGACGGTGCTGCTCCGGGGTGTGGGGCCGGCGCTGGGCAAGTTCTCCATTTCCGATCCGGTGCCGACGCCCGAGCTTCAGCTTTACGCCCCTTCGACAGCGCTTCTCGCCGAGAACGCAGGCTGGTGCAACCCGTCGTCGAATCAGGCGGCGGTGGCCGGCGCGGAGAGCGCGACCGGGGCGTTTCAGTTGCCGGCGGGCAGCCCCGACAGCGCGCTGGTCGAGACGCTGGGCGACGGCGCCTATACGATCCAGGTGACGGGCGCCGGGGGATCGGCGGGGATCGGCCTCGGAGAGATCTATGACGACAGCCGGCCGCCGGCCGGGTCGACGAACCCGGCGGAACTGGTGAACCTGTCCGCCCGGGCGATCACCGGGCCGGGGGCGCAGGTGCTGACCGCAGGATTCGTCATCGCCGGCTCGACGCCCCTTACCGTGCTGATTCGAGGGGTGGGCCCAGCTTTGAGCCAGTATGGCGTCACCGGCGTGTTGCCGGACCCGCAACTCCAGCTGTTCGATTCCTCCGGATCGGTCATCGGGCGGGACGCCGGATGGGGGACGAGCCCCGATTCCGCGGCGATCGCCAGCACGGCCATCAACGTTGGGGCGTTCGCGCTGCCTTCGGGCAGCGAAGACTCGGCTCTTCTGGTCACGCTGGCGCCCGGGGCCTATACGGCCCAGGTCTCCGGAGCGTCGGGGGACGCCGGGGAGGCCATGGTGGAGGTTTACGCGGTGCCCTATTGAGCGGCGGGATGGGCTCGCGCCCGAGTTTGCATTCGGAGCCAAGCGCAGTTTCGCTTGTCCTCCATGAATTCATGTTTCCGGCCGATCCTTCGGGCGGCCCTGCTCATCTCGGTCGCGACGCCGGCGGTCTGGGCGCACGGTGCCGAAGCGAATCCATATTCGGGGCCGCTCTGGGCGCTCCGGGACGAACCCCGGGTGATGAAAGCGGCTGACGCCGTCACGCCGGCGCGGTATCCGAACTGCGACGCGGCGACGGTGGACGAGAATATCCTGGAGGTCTACCGCGCGGACGGCACCGCCGACACCCAGGACGAGACCTTCACGAAGGTCCTGACGGAAAAGGGCAAGCAGGACAACGCGGTCCTGAAGGAGGAGATCATGCTGCCCTATTTCCACGTCGACGTGGCCCGGCTGGAGATCATTAAGCCGGACGGCCGGGTGGTGCCGGTGGACCTTGCCGCCAACTCCAAGGAGAGCATCGACCAGAGCCAGATGGCGGAAAACATCTACGATCCGAACATGCGGATCCTGCAGGTGAACATCCCCGGGCTTGAAATCGGCGACGTTGTCCATTCGGTCGTCCGGACCACGGTCCTCCGCCCGATCATTCCGAATGCGTTCGGCGACATGTTCGTCTTCGAAGGACCGCAATACATCCTGCACACCTCGTACGAGGTTCGCTCGCCGGCATCGGCTCCGCTGGCGCACGCGATGATTCGCGATCCGGTGGCGGGGACCATCACCGCCTCGCGCCGGGTCGCCCGCGACGGCTCGATCGTGCGGCACTGGGAAATCAACCGCGTGCCGCGGATGTACGACGAGCCCGGGATGCCTCCCTACGAGAACGTCCTGCAGCGGATCCTCGTCAGCACGCTTCCGGATTGGCGCGCGGTGTCGCGCTGGTACTGGAACTTGAGCGCGCCGCATCTGGCGGCGACCACGCCCGATATGGCGAAGGTGGTGGCCCGGCTGGTGGCCGGCGCGCCGAACGACGAGGCGAGGATCAAGGCGATCTTTTACTATGTGTCCCAGAACATCCGGTACATGGGGGTGACTCCGGAGAAGAATCGCCCCGGCTTCGAGCCCCACGACGTGAAGCTGACTTTCGAAAAGAAATACGGCGTCTGCCGCGACAAGGCGGCCCTGCTGGTCGCCATGCTCCGGATGGCGGGCGAGAAGGCGTATCCGGTCCTGATCAACGTAGGATCCAGGCTGGATCCGGACGTGCCCCTCCCGTTTTTCAACCACGCCATCGTGGCCGTGGAGAGCTCCCCGGGCCACGACCTCCTCATGGACCCGACCGACGAGCACACCCGGGTCCTTCTGCCCGCGTACGACGACCACCAGAGCTATCTGGTCTGCACGCCCGAGGGGCAGGAGCTCAAGACGAGCCCGATTGTGCCCGCGGACCGCAACACCATGCACATCCGGACGACGGGGACCTTGGCGGACGACGGGACGCTCACGGCGAGGTCGGTCCTTTCGTTCGGCGGAATCAACGACGACGCCTATCGCGGAGCGTTTGCCGAGATGAAATCGGACGTCCGGCGCCGCTTTTTCGAGACCCGCCTGCAGCAGGTCATGCCCGGCGCCAGGCTGACGGACCTTCGGATAGAGCCCCGGAATGTCTTTGACGAGGCGGTGCCGCTCCGTGCGGAGATCGGCTTTGTGGCGCCGGGCATGGCGGCGTTCGGCGCGCGCCAGGCCATCGTGACCGTTCCCTGGCTCGGCCGGCATTTCGGCGTCGTGAATTATTTTCTCAAGGCGACCGGGCTCGCCCGGCGGAAATACCCCATGATCATCGACGCGACCGGCGGGATCGACGAGCGGATTTCCCTGAAATTCTCCGGCCTCTTCAGCGGCGCGGTGGCGGTGCCCGCCGCCTCGAAGGTGGAGGCGGACTGCGTCGGCTACCGACGCGAATTCGGTTTCAGCCACGGCCTCTTCGAGGCTTCTGACCTGCTGCGGCTGAAGAAGGTCGAATATTCCCCGGCCGAATACCTTCAGTTGAAGCGCACCCTGAAGGAGGTCGACTACGACGGGCGCAAGGCTCCTGTGCTGGCGTTGTCCGGGACGCCGGCTCCGGCCGCCGCGCCCGTTCCCCCGCCGGGGGCGGAGCGCATCGGCTCGGACGCCGAAGTCCTGCAGGACCGGCAGTGGCTGATCGTGACCGACGCGCACACGGCCACGCTGCGCGTCCATTACGTGAAGCGGATTCTGAGCTACGCCGGGAAAATCGCCGAATCCGAGGTGAAAATCCCGTACAATCCGGCCACCGAGAGCGTCAAATTGCTGCACGCCGTGGTGACGACCGCTTCCGGCCAGCGCCAGGTGGGCTCCCGGGACGAGGTCAACATCATGGACGCCGGCTGGAACGCCTCCGCGAAGCGCTATACCGGCGGCAAGATCCTGGTGGACAGCCTGCCGGGGGTCGAAATCGGGGCCACGATCGACGTGGAATACGAGATCGTCGAGCACGACATGCCGTATGTCGGTGGATTCCAGTCGTTCCAGTTGGCGGAGGACCTGGACGGCAAATCGTTCGAAGCGACGGTTCCGGCGGGAGTCGCCTTCCAGAGCCGAATCACCGGACCGGCGGGCTTGGTGACGGTGCATCGGAGCACCGCGGGCGGCCGGGAACTCTTCGATTGGCAAGGGCGCTCGTCCGCCCTGCCGCAGGAGGAAGACCCGCCGCCCGCCTGGGCGTATCAAGGAGGTGTCGAGTATTTCGTGGGGAACGCCGCCCATTCTCTGGAGCGGATCGATCGGGCCATGCGCGCCCGGGCCCGGGAGGACGGGAAAGCGGCCGCGCTGGCCCGGCGGCTGGCCACCGGGGCGCGCAGCGGAGCGGATATCGTGACGGCGATTCGCGACTACGTGGCCCGCCAGGTGCGGGAGGCGGGGCCGGCGTTCACCGAGCTCCCGCTGCGGGAGCTTTCGGCCGCCGATACGACCTTGGCGGACGGGTACGGCGATTCCGCCGACCGGGCGATCCTGCTCTACGCGATGCTGAAGGCGGCGGGCTTGCACCCGCGGTTCGTGCTCGCTTCGGATTTGCCGTCCATCCCGCCGCTTGCGGCCTTCGTGCGCTCCAATCCGCTGCCGGAGGCGTTCGATGCGCCGCTCGTGCGCGTGACCATGGCCGGCCGGACCGAATACCTGAACGACACCGACCAATACGCGGAACTCGGCTCCACGGCGCACGCCGACGGCTTGGCTGTCGTGCCGGCCACCGGGGCTTATGTGACCGTGCGCGCGACCAAGGAGGGGCGATCCGGCGTCGACACCAGCTATGGGCTGTCGATTGAAGGCAACGGCGACGCCAAAATCGCCATCGAGCGCAGGTTTTATGGGATCGCCTATGCCGCGGAGAACCGGCGTTTCTCGGAGCTGAGGCCCGAGGAGAATGCGCTCTACTTCCAGCAGCTCGTTTCCGGAGTGGCCCAGGGCGCGAGGCCCGTCGGTCCGCTCTTCACGGACTTCAACGGTTATCCGGGAATAGAGCGCTACATGGTCGAGATCGACCACTATGCAATCGTGGACGGCCGATTCCTTTACTTCACCCTGCCATTCACCCCGCAGCTTTTGCCGACGACGACGGGCCAGCGGATGCTGCCCCTGCTGGTCACGAGCGACTGGGTCAACACGATCGAAGCCGACGTCGCCCTGCCTGCTGGATTTCAGCGCGTGCTCATCGCCCCGGAACCGGCTAAGTTCGAAGCGCCGGACGGCGCCGGGAGCGCCCGGATCTCGACGGCATGCAGCGGGGGCCATTGGACGGTCACCTATCGGCTTGACCCGCGGCCCGCGTTGCTTCCCACGGCGGATTACCCCAAGGCCCTCAAAGTGGAATCGGCGTTGGAAAACCGCGCGGCCAGGGAACTGCTGCTCGAAGCCCCCTCTCCGGCCCGATCATCCGCCGACCGTCCCGCCGGGCCGGCCAAGCCGATATAGCTTCCGTCCGCCGGGTCCGAGCCAGCGCCGAATTACGCGCCGAGCCCGCAGAATCCTCTCCGGTCTCGCCGCCGGCCTGGGATGCTTCCGGCCGGACCGAAGGAGCCCTCACGCCGGCGATCTCGCGATATAGGGCCGGGCGCCGGATGGGAGCCCGCGCCGCACATGCCGGTGCGGCCGCGTGGCCGCGACCCGCCGCCGGCGATGGAGCGCTCGTCTCCAGGGCTTTTTGCGAAACCGCCCGACGGATGGCGATCAGCCGGGCGGCCCGAGCTAGAACCGCAGGTTCAATCCCACCTGCAGGACGGACATCCTGCCGCTGGTCGTGACCGCGGTGCTGTCGAGATGCAGCACCTTCGCTCCGACGACGATCGAGGTGTTTTCCGCCATGCGCACCGTGAGATCGGTCTGGGCGCCGAACGTGAAGGCGCTGCCCGACGGATTGGGTCCGTAATTGCCGCTCGTGCTTTCGAACGTGTCGCCGACGGACGCCCCGATATGCCAGGCGAGGGTCGTGCTGAGCGGCAGTTCGAATCGGTACGAGGCTAGAAC
>JBOHXF010000305.1:0-2123 GCA_050737455.1 Opitutaceae bacterium
ACTTCTTGCGGAACTTGTCCACGCGTCCGGCGGTGTCGACGATCTTCTGCTTGCCGGTATAGAACGGGTGGCAGCTCGAGCAGACCTCGACCTGCAGGTCGTGTCCGAGCGTGGAGCTGGTCTTGAATGAGTTACCGCAGGAGCAGGTGACCGTGATCTCTTTGTAAGCGGGATGGATGTCGGGTTTCATGGCAGGCTCGGGCGATAGTGGTCGGTCCGCATCCGAAGATGGGGCCGCGCGGCAGGGTTTCAAAGGGCCGGCGAGTGTAGCTGCCGCGGCCACCCGCGACAAGCCTCGCGGGAGGCTACCCCTCTCGGGGGCGGCGCCCGATGGGAGCGCCGGGGATCGGCGGCTCAGTCCGAGCTCTCATTATCCACAGAAGCTGTGGATAAGTCTGTGAGCGAGCCTCCTGCCAAGGGTAAAATTTCCCGGCCATATTGCATATTTATTATGATGGCTAAAAAATGACCAGCCATTTTTGTGCTGCTTTTTCAATAACTTGCAAGCACATCATTGTCCTACATGACCACTTTGGCGGCTAATTTGCTCATTTTACGTTCCCGCTCAGCCCACTGTGAATAAAGCGCGGGGCCCAAGCGCTGGCGGAGGCTGCGGAGCGGTTGACAATTCCGATTGACCGGCGGTTTTCGGGATTTCCGTCACGAAATGTAACAGCACGTCGTTGAGGAACCGCAAGCCCAGGGGACTGGCCCGATAGCACGTCCCCGAGGCGACGATCAAGCCCTTGCCGGCGAGATCCGCCATCGTCCCGGCGACTCGTTCCCACGTCAGTCCCGTCCGGCCGGTGAAGGTCATCACTTCGAATCCATCCACCAGCCGCAGCGCGTTCAGCATGAATTCGAAGGGCAGCTCGGCAGCCGGGACCGGTGTGCGTGCGAGGTTTCCGCACCCCGCCGACGCCAGGTAGCGGCGAGGCTCGCGCGGCTCGACCGTGCGGACTATCCGCCCGGCACCGGGCAGGGTCAGCTTGCCGTGCGCCCCCGCGCCGATCCCAAGATAGTCGCCAAAGGACCAGTAGTTGAGATTGTGCCGGCATTGCCGGCCGGCGCTGGCGTAGGCGGAGACCTCGTATTGGGCGAAGCCCTCCCGCTGCAGCAGCGCCCGGCAGGCGTCCAGCATCCCGTCGGCGGCATCGTCATCGGGCAGACGCGGCGGGCGGCCCGCAAACACCGTGCCCGGCTCGATCGTGAGCTGGTAATGAGAAAGGTGAGTCGGGCGGAGCGCCAGAGCCTCCTCGAGGTCTCGCAACGCCGCGCCAACGTCCTGGCCGGGGAGGGCGTACATCAGATCGATGTTGAAATTCTCGAGGCCCGCGGCGTGCAGCTCCGCTGCGGCCAGCCGAGTCTCGGCCGCGCAGTGAATGCGCCCGAGCGCCGTCAGGCGCGCATCGTCGAAGGATTGCGCGCCCAGGGAGACCCGCGTGACGCCCGCCGCGCGATACTCGGCGAACCGGCCGCGCTCGATCGTTCCGGGATTCGCCTCCAGGGTCACCTCGAGGGCGGGTGCGAGCGCCAGGTGCCGCCGCGCGGAATCGAGCAGACGCGCCACCGCGCCCGGGGAAAAGAGGCTCGGCGTGCCGCCGCCCAGGAAGATGCTCACCACCTCGCGGCCAGCGGCATCCGGCGCCTGCGCCTCGAGATCGCGCTGCAGCGCCGCGATGTAGCGCGCCTCCTCGAGCTCCCCGCGCAGGGTGTACGAGTTGAAATCGCAGTACGGGCACTTGCGCACGCACCAGGGAAAATGCACGTAAAGCGCAAGCGGTGGAGTTTCCAGCACGGGCTTATTTTACTCGCGGGTAGGCTCGGCCGCGAAATTGCGCCTTGATTCGGAGGCCGGACCGTGTAAATCTTCCGGTTAGGCGCGCGCATTCGCGCCGTCCCCCGCTGGCGCCGACGGCCTTATCCCGAAGCATGGGCAGCTCGCGACGGCGGGCGTCAAGGCCAAACGCAAAGCGTCCACCGAATGACAGAGAAGACATTCGAGCTCATCGACCGAGCCTCCGGCCGCAAGGCTACCCTGCCCGTCCGTCCGGGCACCCTCGGACCTGGCGTCGTCGACGTCGGACCGCTCAGCAAGGAGCTCGGGGTCTTCACCTACGATC
>JBOHXF010000306.1:0-2604 GCA_050737455.1 Opitutaceae bacterium
CCCACAACCCGCGCATCCTCATCCTCGATGAGGCCACCTCCTCGGTCGACACCGACACCGAAATTCGCGTCCGCAATGCCCTTGAGCGCATGATCGCGGGCCGCACCTCGGTCGTCATTGCGCACCGTCTGTCCACCGTGCAGCGCGCCGACACCATCCTCGTCATGCACAAGGGCCAGCTTCGCGAGATGGGCACTCACCAGCAACTGCTCGCTCATCGCGGCATCTACTGGCGTCTCTACCAGCTCCAGTACAAGGACCAGGAACTCGGCGACCGAGGCTCCGGCCTTACTCCATCGCTCGCCGTAGGAACCGATTGATGCCTGCCGCCCGCATCTTTCTCTCCGCCGGAGAAGCCAGCGGCGAGCACTACGGAGCTTCGCTCATTCCGGCCATCCGCCGCCTCGTGCCCGATGCGGAATTCTTCGGGCTCGGCGGCCGGCGGATGGAAGCCCTCGGCTTCCGCCCTGTCGTCCGCGCGGAAGACGTGGCCGTCATGGGCATCACCGAGGTTCTGCTTCACATGCCCCATATTTACGACGAATACCGCAGGCTCAAAGCCGTCATCCGTCAGCAACGCCCCGACCTTGCTATCCTGATCGACTTTCCCGACGTGAACCTGTCGCTCGCTAAACGCCTCAAGGGCACCGGAGTCCCGGTCCTCTACTTCGTCTCGCCTCAGCTCTGGGCCTGGAAAAAATACCGCATCCGCGACGTGCAGCGATATGTGGACCGGATGCTCGTCATCTTCCCTTTCGAGGAGCCCTTCTACCGCGACCACAACGTGCAGGCCACTTTCGTCGGCCACCCGCTCGCCGATCTCCCGCTGCCTGCCGTCACCCGCCCAGCCTTCGCTAGCGAAAACCGTCTGGACCCGTCCAAACAGTGGATCGGCCTGCTTCCCGGAAGCCGCGCGAAGGAAGTCCGCCACAATCTTCCCGAAATGCTCAAAGCCGCCCAAGCCCTGTCGCGACAAAACCCATACGAGTTTCTCCTGCCGCTCGCTCCTACACTTACCGCCGCGCAACGCGCCGACATCCAGGCCGCGCTCCCGCCCGCCCCGAAGATCACCGTCACTGACGACTCCCGGGCCACCCTCTATCACGCGCGCGCCAGCATCGTGGCCAGCGGAACCGCTACCGTGGAAGCCGCGCTCATCGGCAATCCGTTTGTGGTCGTCTATCGCGTCTCGTCCGTCAGCTATGCCGTGGCCCGCCGCGTGGTCAACGTTCCCCACGTTGCCATGGCTAACCTCATCGCAGGCCGCCGCGTCGTTCCGGAACTTATTCAGAGCGACTTCACCGCCCGGAATCTCGTCTCTCATCTCAAGCCGCTGCTCGACGACGAAGCCACCCGTACCGCCATGCGGACCAGCCTCCGTGAAATATCGGATAAGCTCAGGGTCAAAGGCGCTTTGGACGAAACCGCCGTTGACCGCACGGCTGCCGTGGCGAGCCAAATGCTGCATCCAAACAAATTTCTGCACGAACTTTCCTGAACGCCCATGACCCATACCCAGACCCAGACCGAGAGCAAGCCCCAGAGCGAGGCTCGAACCCAGGCCGGTGGTTACCGTCACGCCGCACGCATCGCCGCCGCGCTCCTCGCCGTGCTCGCGCTCACCACGACCCTCGCGCGTGCCGCCGACAAGCCTCCGCTCGACATTACCGGCTATACCATCGACGCCACGCTGAATCCCGCGAAGCACACGCTCGATGCCACCGCCATCGTGACTTTCACCGCGCAGCAGGCCGTTCCCGAGGCCGAGTTTCAGCTTCATGGCGCGCTCAAGGTCCATCAAGTCACAGATGCCAGCGGAACCGCCCTCAACGGCCAGCGCGGCCCTAATGAAACCATCCTTGTCACGCCCGCCGCTCCGCTCACCGCGGGCCAGAGCTATACCTGGACTTTTCGCTACTCCGGTACGCTCGACGGCAGCGGAGGCCCGGTGCCCGGCCTCAAGCTCGCCAGCATCGGCGACCCGATCAGCTATCTGCTTTACGCGGGTGCCTGGTTTCCCATGACGGGCTACCAGATCGATCGCTTCACCGCTGACATCCACATCCACATTCCCGCCGGCTACACGGTCATCGGCAGCGGCGCCGTCTCCCCGTCCGCTCAGCCCGCCGTTGAAACCAGCGCGGAGACGAGCCCGAAGGCCAGCGCGAAGGGAGCGAAGGGCGTTGCGAAGAGCGCAATGCCCACTCCCATGGCGAAGGCCGCTCCCGCCGCCGGCACCACCGAGTACGACTTCAAATGGGACAAGCCCGGCTTTCCTGGAACAATCATCGCCGGCAAGTTCATCGAAACCTCGTCCGCGCCCAACATTCATCTGTTCACCACTGCCGCCCATAAGGCCGACGCTCACGATTACGCCAAGTCCGCGCTCGATATCTTTGCCTATTTCACCTCGACTTTCGGCATGCCGGAGTCAACGCGGATCAACATCGTCGAGTTGCCCGATGACACCGTGCCCGCCTACTGGGCCCCTGAAATCGCCGCCGTGGCCGGTAACCGCATTCCCGGCAAAACGGCTTTCCGCCTGCTCTCCAACACCATCGCCCATCTGTGGTGGGGCAGCGAAATCAGCCCGGCCACCCTGAA
>JBOHXF010000307.1:0-6232 GCA_050737455.1 Opitutaceae bacterium
ATAGTAAGGACACTAACCATAATGTTGCAAACCATTCTTCGCATCCATCCGGAAAATCTATCTCGCGCAACACATAACAAATTTTCAATAAATTGATAACTAAATGCTTATATATAAATTTTTTGTGCACGCGTCCGCATCAAATTCCTATTCGGGGGCGCATCCGAGGAAGCCCGGGCCGTCTTGAATGAAGAGGCCCAGGATTCTTGGTGGAAAAGTGCTGGAGGCCCGTAAGGAGCCTATGCAAGGGGGTCTGTTGGGACAAATCCCTCACCGCCGAAGGGTGGGGCAGGCGTTGTTTGGACGGACTGCGCTGGGGAGCGGAGGCGGGGTCATCCCGCGAAGAACGGGAAATCGACGGGCAGGAGGGTCCATTCGCCTGCCGGGAGGAAGCCTAGGGCGAGAGGGCCCAGTTGCTCGCGATGGAGAGCGGCCAAGGGGTGGCCTTGCGACGCGAACATGCGACGGATTTGACGGTACCGGCCCTCGATGACGGAGATCAAGGCTTCGGACGCGCTTTCCCACCTCACTTCCGCGGGGCGGCAGGGCTCGGTCTCGCCCTCCAGCAGGAGGTGTCCGGAACTCAACGCCGCCGCGATCGCCCCGCATCGGGTTGCGGAGGCCTCGGTCTCCAACCGGGCGCGGTAGAGCTTCGGGAGCTTGCTCTTGGGCGAGGTCAAGCGATGGATGAGCGGCGCCTGGTCGGTGATCAAGAGCAGGCCCGTCGTGTCGCGATCGAGCCGGCCGACGGTGGCGAGGACGGGATGACGGTGGCGCCAGCGTTCGGGCAGAAGGTCGTACACGCGAGGGCCTTCCCGTGGATCGTGCGAGCATACCGCGCCCAGGGGCTTGTTCATCATGAGCAGGAGCCCTTCGGGATGGTCCAGCGGCTCGCCGTCGACCCGTACGGCTTGGGCCTCGCAGCGGACCGACGAGTCGCGGGCCGGCTTTCCGGCCAGGGTCACCCGGCCATCCTTGAGCCAGGCATCGGCCTCGCGGCGGGAGCAATAGCCCAGATTCGAAAGGAGCTGATCCAGGCGCCGCAAGGGACTTCGGGTGTTCTCCGCCGCGGAACCGGTCCGCTCCGTCAGCCGTCGCGCAGGGCCGCGTGTACGGCCGACCGGCGACGGAAGTAATACACCGACATGCCGCCTTGGTAGAGCACGGTGACGACCGCGACAATGAGCGCGAACTGGGACGACAGGGTTTTGCGGAGGGCCTTGACCGTCACGCCGGTCTGCGCGGCGTACTGATGGAGGAGATCCGCGGGGAAAAGCGAGGCGAACGCGTCCACGTGCCTCATTTGGAAGGCTACGTAACCCAAGATCACGACCATGAGGTAGATCTGGCTCAGGATGAGCCAACCCATACCCCGGGTCTGGGCGCTCCGGACCAGGCCCGCCCCATGCAGTTCGAGCGCCCCGGCGCCGGCGACTAGGAGTCCCACGACCGTTCCGAGCCGGTCGTGCCCCGCCGCGGCGGCCAGGGCGAAGAGCCCGGCGATCAGGAGGACGCAGGTGCCGTCCATGCGCGCCATGCGCAGGACGCGCCGGAGCGCTTCCGAAGGCAGGAGAGGCGGTAGTCTGCTCACGCGTGGGAAAGTTAGGGACTCTCCCAACACGAGAACGGTTTGCGGTGGGAAATCCAATCGCATTTTTTCAGGCTGGAAACCCCGCGATGCCGCCTCGCCCCGATTTTCCCTTCCGAATCGAGTTTCCGCCCGACCTGCCTATCAGCGCCCGGGCGGAGGAAATCACCGCGGCCATTCAGGCTCATCCGGCGGTCGTCCTTGCGGGCGAGACCGGTTCGGGCAAGACCACGCAGATCCCGAAGATGTGCCTGGCCGCGGGCCGCGGTTCGGCCGGGCGGATCGCGTGCACCCAGCCGCGGCGGGTCGCGGCCCTGTCGATTTCCCGGCGGGTCGCGGAGGAGCTTGGGGCGGGGTGGGGCAGGGAGGTGGGTTGCAAGGTGCGTTTCAGCGACCGCACGACTGCAGCCACCCGCGTCAAGTTCCTGACGGACGGCATGCTGCTTTCGGAGGCGCAAGGCGATCCGCTGCTGCGCGAATACGACACGATCATCGTTGACGAGGCGCATGAGCGTTCGCTCAACATCGATTTTCTGCTGGGGCACCTGCGGCAATTGCTTCCCCGCCGGCCCGACCTGAAAGTGATCGTCACTTCGGCCACGATCGACACGGCGGCCTTCAGCGAGGCCTTCGGCGGCGCGCCGGTCGTGATCGTCGAAGGACGGGCCTATCCGGTGGAAACGATCTACGCGCCGCTCGATTCGTTCGGTTCGGACGCCGATCCCGGGAGTGCGGACGCCGCCGAAAAGGCGGAGGCCTTGCACTACATCGACGGCGCGGTGGAGGCGGTCCGGCGGATCGTCCGGGACAGCGACGCGGGCGACGTCCTCGTTTTTCTCCCGAGCGAGCGGGACGTGCGGGAGGTCCGGGATCTCCTGGACGGGGGAACGGGCCGCGGGTGCGAGCTCGTCCCCCTGTTCGGGCGGCTCGGCAATGCCGAGCAGCAGCGGGTATTCGCGCCAACCCAGCGCCGGAAGATCGTCGTCGCGACGAACATCGCCGAGACCTCGCTCACCATCCCCGGCATCCGCTTCGTCGTGGACAGCGGGCTCGCCCGGGTCAGCCGATACGCCGCGCAGTCGCGCACCCGCCGCCTGCCGATCGAGGCGATCTCCCGTTCGAGCGCGGACCAGAGGAAGGGCCGGTGCGGGCGCGTGGCGGAGGGGGTGTGCGTCCGCCTATATTCGGAGGAGGACTATCTGGGCCGCCCGCAGTTTGGGCAGCCCGAGATCCAGCGCGCGAACCTGGCGGATGTCATCCTGCGGCTGAAGGCCTTCGCCTTCGGCGAGGTCGAGGACTTTCCGTTTCTCAGTCCGCCGGCGCCCAAGGCGGTGCGGGCAGGTTACGCGCTCCTGGAGGAATTGGGGGCGATCGAACGGGCGGGCGAGCCGCTCACCGCGATCGGCGGGGAGCTGGCGCGGCTGCCCGTCGATCCGACCGTCGGGCGCATGATCCTCCAGGCGCGCACGGAACGGGCGCTGCGCGAGGTGCTGGCCATCGCCGCGGCCCTCAGCGTCCAGGATCCGCGCGAGCGGCCGATGGACCGCCAGGCCGAAGCCGACGCGGCTCACCGGCGGTTCGCCCATCCCGACTCGGATTTTCTCAGCCTGCTCAATATCTGGGAAGCTTACCATGAGTCGTTCGAGACGATGGGTCAGGCGCGCCTGCGACGATTCTGCCGCGAGCATTTTCTCAGCTACACGCGGATGCGCGAGTGGCGGGACGTCCACGCGCAGCTCTTGCAAGTCCTGGAGGAGCGCCGGGATTTCCGGATGACGTCGGTATTCGACGGCGCGGCGTCCGCGGACGACCGCCGTCTCGGATTCGGGACGCCCGCGTACCGGGCGATCCACAGGAGCGTGCTCGCCGGGCTGCTCGGCAATATTGCGATGTGGGACGAGGCGAACGGCGGCTACAAGGCGACCAACGACCGGCGCGTCGCCCTGTTTCCCGGTTCGACGCTTTTTCGCCGGCCCTCGAAAACCGACGGGGCGAAAAGCCGGAAGCCATCCGCCTGGATCATGGCTGCGGAGATCGTCGAGACGACGAAGGTTTACGCGCGGACCTGCGCCCGGCTCGATCCATCCTGGGCGCTCGATTTGGCGGCGCATTTGGTCAAGGTGTCGCACAGCGAGCCGTTCTGGGATTCGGACGCCGGGCGGGTGAGGGTGAAGCGGCGCACCCGGCTCTATGGCCTGGAAATCGACGCGCGGGCGGTCGGCTACGGGAAGATCGATCCAGGCGCCGCCACCGACATTTTCATCCGCGAGGCGCTGGTGAACGACACGGTGGAGGTTCCGCTGGAGTTTCTCGTTCACAACCGGGACCTGCGGGAGCGGATCGCCTCCACGCTCACCCGCGCGCGCCATTCCGGCTACCTGAACCTGGACGAGGCGCTTTTCCGGTTTTACTTCGCACGGCTTCGGCCGGAGGAAACGGGACCGGAAGGCGTGTCTTCGGTCGCGGAACTGGCGGAAATCGTCCGCGAGCGGAGGAGGACCGATCCGCTGTTCCTCTTTGCGGAGGAGGGCGATCTTCACGATCCCGATGCGGTCGAAATCGATCCGGCGGCATTTCCGGCGCAACTGCCCATGGAAAATCGTGTGCTGTCCCTCCAGTATCGCTACCGACCTGGAGAGGAGGACGACGGTGTCACACTCGAACTAGGCCTCCAGGAGGCCCAAGGATTGACTGCGGTGGCGCTGGATTGGGCGGTGCCCGGAAATCTGGAGGCGAAGGTGGAGCATTATCTCCGGGCCCTGCCAAAAGAGCTTCGGCGCGCATTCGTGCCTCTGGCCGAAAACGCGAAGCGGCTCGCCGCCACCGTGGCATCTCGACACCGGCTCACGGACGGCCGGGAAACCGTCGCGGAAGCATTGGCCGCGGAGCTCCGCGAGCGCCATCGGATCGGGCTCACGGCCGCGATCTGGGCGGCCAAGCCACCTCCGGAGCATCTGCGGGTGCGGGTCCGCGTGCGCGACGAGACCGGCAAGGAGCTGGTCGCGAGCCGGGACCTGGGGGAGATAGAGGGCTTGCTCGCCGCGCGCCGCGAGGAGGCGAGCGCGCTTTCCGCCGAGCGGGATCCGCAGGCGTGGTCGGTTGCGCGCGAACGGGGGGAGCGAGGACCGCAGACGGGCTGGACGTTCGGAGACCTGCCCGCGTGCGTGAAGGTGACCGAGCAGGGCGGGCTTGCGCTGTTTGCCTATCCCGGGCTGCGGACCGAAGCCGGAGGCGTCGCGTTGCGGTTGTTCCATTCGGAGGCGGAAGCGGCCGATGCCACCCGCGCGGGATTGGCCGAACTGCTGCGGATCGGACTCCGCTACGACTTGGGCTGGCTGGAGCGCGATCTGCGGGCGATGAGGGAAGTTGGCCCCTTGGCGGCGGCCGTCGCACCCGTCGACAAGCTGCGCGAAGACGGTTTGACATGCCTCGAAGCGTGGCTTTGCGATCCCGGCCGATACGACGACGCGCTCCGGTCGGTCGCGGGCTCCGGCGTGGCCCGGAGCGAGGCCGGTCGAGCTGCCGGGACCGCCGGCGCCGGCCGGGCGTCCGCACCGGCGGCAAAGATAGCGGCGGATCCCGCTCCCGGTCCCGATCCGTCGGCTGGGGCAGGGGCGCCCTCCCTCATGGGGGCGCCGGCCTTGAAGGCGAACGCGTTTGCCGCTGCGCTTCAGAAGGCGAAGGCGGATTCGCGCGGCCTCGCGCCGCGCTTCATCGATCGGGTGAAGGAGATCCTGACGCTGCGCCAGGATCTGTTGGTGCATCCGCAACCCTATTCGGGCCTCGCGCAGGACGCGGCTCGGCTCGTCGGGCCCGCATTTCTGAGAACGACGCCCTTCGGGCGGCTCAAGGAGCTTCCGCGCTACCTCACGGCGGCGAAGGCGCGCGCCGACCGCTGGCGGAAGAATCCGGCGAAGGACGCCGACCGGGCCGGGACGCTTGCGCCATACGCCGCGGCGGCCGCGGCAGGCAAGGGCGGCCCGGGATTCCGCTGGCTCGTCGAGGAGCTGCGCGTCAGCCTCTTTGCGCAAGAGCTTGGCACGCTGGAGCCGGTTTCGCCGGTCAAGTTGGACCAGCTCCTCGCCGCTGCGCACGTGGCGCGCGGCGGATCGGCCGAGAAGGGGCCGCCGTCCGGCCCGGCTCCAGGGGTTGGACCGAAAGCGCCCGCGCCTGCCCCGGCGATTCCCCGACTGCCCGGCGACGCCAAGCAGCGGCCGCTCAAGAGCCTGAGCGGTTTGGACAAGCTTTTCCGCCCCTGAGCTTGCCGCGCTTGGCTCTGCCCTTGGGTGAAAATGGAAATGCTGCCGGAGGCGCGTCGCCGGACGGGTGAAACGCGGGGCCACCGCCGCGGCACTGGGGCACTTCCGGTTTCGGGAGGCTCGGGGTCAGTCGATGGCCTCGAACGTGTCGTTCGGGGAATTCTGGGGGCCGCTGCCGCCCGAGGCGGCAGCACGCGGGAAGTGCTCGGCGAGCAGGGCGCCCGCCCGCTCGACGCCGTGGACCACCCCCGCCGTGAAATCGCCCTTTCTGAAGAAGCCCGTCATCGCGGAGGCGAGCTCCTTCCAGAATGCTTCACCGCATTTCTCGTGCACACCCTTGTCGCCGACCACCGCGAAATTCCGGGACCGGGGGCAAAGGAAGATC
>JBOHXF010000308.1:0-6269 GCA_050737455.1 Opitutaceae bacterium
GTCCATTAGTATTTCAAGATAGGATACGTTTTCCCGCCCTCCGCCGCCCGGC
This sequence comes from Opitutaceae bacterium, assembly GCA_050737455.1. Classification (GTDB taxonomy): domain Bacteria; phylum Verrucomicrobiota; class Verrucomicrobiia; order Opitutales; family Opitutaceae; genus Palsa-1447. Next base: position 53 of record JBOHXF010000308.1, read on the forward strand.
CTCGGCCGGCCGCCGCGAGGGTCCTCTGGACAGTGTCTGGACACGTCTGGACACTGCTGGACACCCCCGATCCAAAGATCGGGTCGCCTTTCGTGTGTCATAAAAACCGCCCCCTCCGGCCCTACGCCCCTACCGTCCCGGGCCTAACTTCGGCGTAGGGCCGCGCCCTACAGTGCACAAGTTCCCTATTCACTCTAAAATCGCGGTGAATATTTGGTGAATTTCTCTAGCCTCCCCGCCTCAGATGGTTGCGATGAGATATTTTTTGAAATCGCATCCGCGTCCCAACCCCAAGGGCCGGGAAGACCGACCCGCCCTGTCTGGACAAACGCCCAGCGAGCCCGCTGGACACCGTCAGACACCCGCCGACAACGGGGTGGACGCACCCCCCAAAAACCCTTGCCAACCCCAGGTCCCCGCCCGAGTGTCCGGCCCCTTTCCGACTCCCGTTCCCATCAACGCTCAGCAAGGGGGTCGCGCCATTCAGACTGTTATATTTACGCCAGATCGGTTCACCGCCCGCGAGGGATGCACCGGAATGGCGGCAGCGTGCCGGAATCCAGCATTCCCCCGGACCCCGATGAACACCCTAACCGAACCCGACCGCCGCGGCCCCTACGACGAGGCCTTCCGCCGCGAAGCCCTCCGCCTCTGGAAATCCGGGGGCCGATCCGCCCGCGTCATCGCTCGCGAACTCGGCATCAGCGCCGCGAGCCTGTACAGTTGGGCCCAGGCCGAGCACGGCGAGCACGAGCCGACCGAGGCGACACCGGCCGCCAAGCTGGTCCGCGAGCTCCGCGCCGAAGTGGCCCGGCTCCACTCGGAGAACGACAAGCTCCGCCTGCAGCGCGAGATCCTCAAGAAGACCCTCGCCATCCTGTCCGAGCCCCTGAAATCGGCCCCCCTGCCCCCCGCCTGAGCCTTCCGCGCCCGGCATGAACCTCGCCCCCGTCCTCGACCCCGCCGATCCGGCCGCCGCCCGCCCGGATTCGCTCCCGCCCGCCCGCGAGGACTCCCGCTTGAACTGGTACTGCGTCCACACCAAGCCGCGCAAGGAAGCCCAGGTCGCCGGCTACCTCGAGCAGGACCTCGGCATCGAGACCTACTTCCCCCGCCTCCGCCGCCAGCGGACGATCCGCCGCGTCCGCCGCATCGTCACCGGCCCGCTCTTCCCCCGGTACCTGTTCTGCCGTTTCGAATTGTCCGCCCGGTATGCGGCCGTCCGTTACGCCCCCGACGCGCTCGGCGTCGTCAGCTTCGGCCAGGCCCCCGCGGTCGTCGACGACGCCCTCGTCCGCTCGCTCCGCTCCTGGGCCGGCGAAGAGGTGGACGTCATCACCATCGAGCCCGGCCTGCGCCCCGGCGACCGCGTTTCGATCACCGACGGCCCCATGCGCGGGCTCGAGGCCGTGATCCTCGGCGAGCGCAACGACCGCGAACGCGTGGCCGTGATGCTCTCCATCCTGGAGCGCCAGGTGCAGCTCCTCATCGACCGCTCGCAGCTCGCGCGGGTCGAGCCCTCCCTCCCTCCGCCCGGCCCGCTCCCCCGTTGAATCCTCCCCGCTCCATGCCCGTCTGGAAACGGGCCCTCGACCTTGCGGTCTGCCTCGCGGTCCTTCCTATCCTGGCCGTCTGCACGCTCCTGATGACCGTCCTCGTCCGGCTCTTTTCGCCCGGCCCGGTCTTCTTCCGCCAGGAGCGGGTCGGCTACCTCGGCCGCCGCTTCCGGATCTACAAGTTCCGCACCATGCACGTGAACGCCGACACCGGCGTCCACCGGGCGCACCTCACCCAGCTCATCGGCTCCAACGTCCCCATGACCAAGATGGACGCCCGCGGCGACTCCCGCCTGATCCCCGGCGGCTGGCTCCTGCGCGCCTCCGGTTTGGACGAGCTTCCGCAGATCCTCAACGTGCTCCTCGGCGAGATGAGCCTCATCGGCCCCCGCCCCTGCATCCCCTACGAGTACGACCAGTACCTTCCCTGGCAGCGCAAGCGCTTCCTCGCCGTCCCCGGCCTCACCGGCCTCTGGCAGGTCTCCGGCAAGAACCGCACCACCTTCGACGAGATGGTCCGCCTCGACATCGAGTACGCCGAGGAAAAGTCCATTTTCCTCGACCTGCGCATCATCCTGCGCACGGTCCCCACCCTGTTCGGCCAGATCGCCGAAACCCGCCGGCGCCGCGCCGCCCAACCGGCTCCCCTCGCGCCCCTGCCCGGCCACGAATTGCCCGGCGCGTTCCGCGGCTCCTCCCCGCGGCCTTCCAAGTCCCCCTTTTACTCCCGGAAGATCTCCTGACCTGCGGGAGCGCGCCCGAAGAACCCGAACCCACCTTACCATGAACAAAAAGATCAACGTCGGCGTCGTCGGCTGTGGCTATTGGGGTCCCAACCTCATTCGCAATTTCCGGGCCGTTCCGGAATGCCGCATGAAAACCATGTGCGACATCAGCGAGGAGCGCCTCGGCCACCTGAGCGCGCTCTACCCCGACGTCGAGACCGAGACCAATTTCGAGCGGATGCTCGCGAGCCCGCTCGACGCCGTCGTCATCGCGACCTCCGTCCGCTTCCACCACGACATGGCCAAGGCGGCCCTCATGGCCGGCAAGCACGTCCTCATCGAGAAGCCGATGGCGGCCTCGGTCGCCCAGTGCGAGGAGCTGATCGAGCTGGCCCGCAAGAAAGGCCTCGTCCTCATGGTCGGCCACACCTTCCTCTACTCCGCCGCCGTCCGCAAGATGAAGGAGATCGTGGACAACCACGACATCGGCGACATCCGGTACATCTCCGCCCGGCGCCTCAACCTCGGCCTCTTCCAGAAGGACATCAACGTCGTCTGGGACCTCGCGCCCCACGATATTTCGATCATCCTCTACATCATGGGCGAGGCGCCCCAGAGCATCAACTGCCGCGGCGCCGCCCACATCACGCCCGGCATCGAGGACGTGACCTCCATGAGCCTTCATTTCACGAAAGAGCGCTCGGCCATCGTCCAGAACTCCTGGATCGACCCCCGCAAGATCCGCGAGATGACCATCGTCGGCAGCCGCCGCATGATCGTGTACGACGACGTCGCCGCCCAGGAAAAGATCAAGATCTTCGACGTCCGGGTCGAAACGCCCCCCCACTACGACACCTTCGCCGAATTCCACTACGCCTATCACTACGGCGACATGTACTGCCCGCACATCAAGCAGGACGAGCCCCTCAAGACCGAGTGCCAGCACTTCGTCGACTGCATCCGGAACGGGGCGACTCCCCTCACCGGCGGGCTCAACGGCATCGAAGTCGTCCGCATCCTCGAGGCCTCCTCCCGCTCGCTCAAGATCGACGGCGCCCCCGTCGATTTCAACAACGTCGTGCCGCTCCCCAACCAGCGGCCGGGCCGCAACAGCCGCCTGCGCATGGTCGCCAATGCCAAGTGACGGTTCGTTCCTGCGCATCGCCCCGGACGTCAAGCTCGGCCGGGGCGTTCGTGTCTTCGGCTTCGTCAATCTTTACGGCTGCGAGATCGGCGAGGAGACCAAGATCGGCACCTTCGTCGAAATCCAAAAAAACGCGAAAATCGGCCGCCGCTGCAAGATCTCCAGCCACACCTTCATCTGCGAAGGCGTGACCCTGGAGGACGAAGTCTTTGTCGGCCACGGCGTGATGTTCACAAACGACCGGTACCCGAAGGCGGCCGCGGACGGCCGCCTCCAGACGGAGGCCGACTGGACGGTGGTCCCGACGCTCGTCAAACGCGGCGCCTCCATCGGCTCCAACGCCACCGTCCTTTGCGGCCTGACGATCGGCGAAAACGCCGTGATCGGGGCCGGCTCCGTCGTCACGAAGGACGTTCCTGACGGAGCGGTCGTCTGCGGCAACCCCGCGCGGGTCCGCGAAAAGACCCGGGCCGCGGCGGCGCGCTGAGGCGCGCCCGCCGGCACTTTGGAAACCCCGCTTTCGCCGTTCCAGCCGAGCCATCTCCATTTCCCCCTCGATCGCCTCCGGCAATCCCCGCGAAGCGCCCCCATTTCCTCTATGAAAGTTCCGTTCCTCGACCTCCGAGCCCAACATGACCCGATCCGAGCCGAGCTCCTGTCGGCCTTCAACGAAGTGATCGACGGCAACTCCTTCGCCGGCGGCCCCTTCGTGGCGCGCTTCGAGGAGGACTTCGCCGTGTTCTGCCAGGCCTCCCACGCGATCGGCGTCGGCAACGGAACCGACGCCCTCTGGCTGGCCCTACTCGCCAAAGGAGTCGGCCCCGGCGACGAAGTGATCACCGTCCCCAATTCCTTCATGGCGACCGCCGAAGCCATCAGCTTCACCGGCGCCACCCCCGTCTTCGTCGACTTCGACGAGCGGACCTACACTCTAGACCCGGCGCGCCTGGAAAAAGCCATCACTACGCGCACCAAGGCGGTCATCCCCGTGCACCTGTACGGGCAGACCGCCGATATGGACCCGATCATGGAAATCGCCGGGCGCCACGGCCTTTTCGTGCTCGAGGACGCCTGCCAGGCGCACGGCGCGGAGTACAAGGGCAGGCGCGCCGGGTCGATCGGCCACGCCGCCGCGTTCAGCTTCTATCCCGGCAAGAACCTCGGCGCGCTCGGCGAAGCCGGCGCCGTCACCACAAGCGACCGCGCCCTGGCCGAGCGGATCAAGTGCCTGCGCGAGCACGGCCAGTCGAAGAAATACCATCATTCCCACATCGGCTGGAACGCCCGGATGGACGGCCTGCAGGCCGCCGCCCTCCGCATCAAACTTCGCCTTCTCGCCCAGGGCAACGCGGCCCGCCGCGCCCACGCCCAGGAGTACAACAAGCTCCTGGCCGGCATCGACGGGATCCAACTCCCGTACGTCGCTCCCGACCGGACGCCCGTCTTTCACCTGTACGTCGTCCGGATCGCCGAACGCGACCGGGTTCTTTCCGCCCTTGCCGAGCGCGGCATCGCCTGCGGCATCCATTATCCTAAGCCGCTCCATCTCCAGCCCGCGTACGCGTCGCTCAACCTCGGCCCCGGCTCGTTTCCGGTCTCAGAATTCCAGGCCGAAGAGCTTCTGTCCCTCCCGATGTTTCCCGAACTGACTTCCCAGCAGGTCGAAGCCGTCGCCCGGGAGCTGATCTCCGTCCTCGGTTCGGAATCCGAGCGCTTGGCCTCCGGTTTCTGACCGGCCCTCCGCCTGCCCGCGGTGCAGCCCGCTCTCCCAACCGCGCCGGTCCGGCCGCTCCCAAGTGTCCTGACCCTGGATCCGACTGAGGAAGCGGATTGGGACGCTTCCCTCGCCGGCTTGCCCGAAGCCACCTTCTTCCACACCGCCTCCTGGGCCCGCGTCCTCAAATCCGCCTACGGTTATCGCCCGCTCTATCTAGCCACCCGCCAGGGCTCCCGGCTCGCCTCGCTCCTCCCTCTCATGGGCGTTGCCAGTTGGTTGACGGGCCGGCGGGGCGTCGGCCTCCCATTCACCGACGAGGTCCCTCCCCTGGCCCCGGACCCCTCTGCCTTCGATGCCCTTTACCAAGAAGCTCGCCGCCAGGCGGACAGCCGCCGCTGGAAATACATCGAACTCCGGGGCGGAGCGCATTTTCTTCCCGCCGCGCCCGCTTCCGCCACCTTCCGAGGCCACACCCTCGATCTCACCCGCGGTGAAGCGGCTCTTTTCGCCGGCTTCGAAAGCTCCACCCGCCGCGCCGTCCGCAAGGCGGAGCAAAACGGCCTCCGCATCGAGTTTTCCCAATCCCTCGAATCGGTTCGGGACTTCCATCGCCTCCTCGTTCTCACCCGCCGCCGCCATGGCGTGCCGCCCCAGCCTTTCTCTTTCTTCGCCTCCGTCCAGCGCCACGCGCTGGCCACAAACAACGGCTGGGTCGTCCTTGCCCGCCATGACGACCGCCCGGTCGCCGGGGCGGTTTATCTCCATTTCGGCAAGGCCGTCCTGTACAAATACGGCGCATCCGACGAAGCCTTTCAGCATCTCCGGGGCAACAACCTGGTCATGGCGGAGGCGATTCGGCGGTTCGCGGGCCAGGGGTTCGCGACCCTGAATTTCGGGCGGACCGACCTGGCCAACGAAGGCCTGAGAAAATTCAAGCTGAGCTGGGGCACCGCTGAGCACCCCGTTTCTTATTTCCGGCACCTTCTACCTTCCGGCATTTTCCTAGCGGCGACGCCGCCCTCCTCGGGCCGGCTCGCCCGCGTTTTCCACTTCGTTCCCAACCCGGTGTCTCGCC
>JBOHXF010000309.1:0-19786 GCA_050737455.1 Opitutaceae bacterium
GCCTCGGCCGGCCCCGCGTCCAGCGCAAACCTCGTGCCGACCGGCGAGCGGCCGGGCAGCGGGTCCACATAGGCGCATCCCGGCACATAATCGACCCGCACCCCGGGTCCCAGCGCCGCCTTGAGTCCGGCGAGCACGGTAACGGGCGCGCTCGGCGTACCGTTGTAATTGCCGAGGAGGGCGTCGACGGACGCGGCGTTCGGCCCGACCACCGCCACCCGCCGGAGTCCGCCGGCGCGGAGCGGCAAGAGCCCGTCGTTCTTGAGCAGCACGATCCCCTTCCTGGCCGCCTCGAGCGCCAGCGCCGCGTGCGCCGGGGTGTCGTTCTGCGCCGGCGAGATCGCGTTGAATGGAACATCTCCCTTCGGATCGAACAGACCGAGGCGGAACAGCGTCCGCAAAAGGCGGTACAAGCGGGCGTCCAACGTCCGCCGGTCGATCAGCCCGCGCTTCACCGCTTCGACGATCGCAGGCGATTCGTGGCCGCAGGTGAGGCATAGGCCGGCGTTCACCGCCATGGCCTCGGCCTCCGCGGCGTCCTTCGCCAGCTTCCGCGACGTGTAGATATCCTCGATCGCGCCGCAGTCGGAAACCACGTGCCCCTGGAAGCCCCACTGCCGGTACAGCAGATCGTACAGGAGCGGATTGGCGGCGCATGGCTCTCCGTAGAGCGCGTTGTAGGCGGTCATGACCGCCTCGACGTGACCCTCGCGCACCAGGGCCTCGAATGCCGGCAGATACGTCTCGTACAGGTCGGCCGGGAGCGGATCGACGTTGAAGACATGCCGCAGCGGCTCCGGGCCGCTGTGCACCGCAAAGTGCTTCGCGCAGGCCGCCGCCAGCAGGTAGCGGGGATTGTCGCCCTGGAGCCCCTCGACGAACGCTACGCCCATGCGGCTGGTGAGGTAGGGATCCTCGCCGTAGGTCTCCTGGCCGCGCCCCCAGCGCGGGTCGCGAAAGATATTTACATTCGGGGACCAGAAAGTGAGCCCCTGATATTGCCCGTGCTCGCCGCGCGCAATGGCCTCGTTGTACTTGGCCCGGGCTTCGACGCCGATGACTCCGGAGACCTTGCGCATGAATCCGTCGTCCCAGGTCGCCGCCAGGGCGATGGCCTGGGGAAAGACGGTGGCCCGGCCGGCCCACGCCACCCCGTGAAGCGCCTCGCTCCACCAATTGTACGGTGGAATGCCGAGCCGGGGCACCCCGGTCGACATATTCTCCATGAACGCCGCTTTCTCCTTGAGGGTCAGCCGGGAAATGAGATCGCGCACCCGCGTTTCGAGCGGCTGCGACGGATCGCGAAAGAGCGGGACGGCGGCGGATCGGGGAGCGCCCGCAAGCCACGCCGGGCTGGCGAGGACGAATAGGCCGAGGGCGGCGAACCCTCCGGCCAGCGAGCGCAATCGAAGGGGAATGCTGGGGCGGCGCATCCGGCGACGATTGCAGGTCGCGGGGGACGTACGCAAGTCCCGTCGCCGGAGCTCGTCCGCAATTCCCCTAAGCTGCGCATCGGGAGATCCCGGATGCCGGGGGCGACGGTTCATTGCTAGCCTGTCCGCACAAGAGCCGTGCACGAGTCGAATTTCCCCGCAGCCGAACCCTCCATGGGCGAACCCCGCGCCGCCGTGGTCGAGCTTCCGTTTTGCGACTGGACGGAGGCGAGCCCTGAATCCGTCCGGTGCCGGGCGACCGACGAGCTTGAGTCCGGCGCGGTCATTTCCCTGCCGGGCCTTGAGTTCGGGCTGTCCCCGGCCGAGCTCGCCCTGCTCGATCCGCGCATTCTCGCGAAGGCGAAGAATGTGAGCTACGATCCAGCGGCGGGGAACCTCGGCGGGAGCGCATGCGTGGGTGCGGAAGCCGAGGTCCTGAGTGCCTGCCTCGCTCGGTTCTCGCGCTCCGCCGCCGGCCTCGTCCACAACCTGCTTCCCGCCTATGGCCCCCTCCTTGAGGTCAAGCGCGCAAGCCTGCGCCCCGCCGAAATCGCCGGCCGCGCGAGTTCCTGGCGCAAGGACGACACCCTCCTGCACGTCGATGCGTTCCCCAGCCAGCCGACGCGCGGCGCGCGGATCCTGCGAGTGTTCTCGAACGTGAATCCCCAAGGCAAGCCGCGCGTGTGGCGGCTCGGCGAACCCTTCGAGGCGGTCGCGGGCCGATTCCTGCCCGGAATTCGCCGGCCCTTGCCCGGGAGCGCCCGCATGCTCCGGCTCATGCGCGTCACGAAGAACCTCCGCTCGGAATACGATCACACCATGCTGCGACTTCACGACGCCATGAAGTCCGACCTCGACTACCAGACGTCCGTTGGCGGGTCCGTGGCGCTTTTCGAGCCGGGCACGACGTGGATCGTGTACGCCGACTCCGTGTCGCATGCGGCGTTGTCCGGCCAGCACCAGTTCGAGCAGACGTTCCTTCTGCCCGTTCGAGGGATGCATGACCCCGACAAATCCCCCCTGCGGATTCTGGAGCGGATGCGCGGGCGGAAGCTGGCGTAGGGCGGGTGCGCACCGTCGTCGCCCTCGGTACGCTCGGCCGGTGGAACCCGCTCTCCCGCACGGGATCGGCGCCCGGACACGGGATTCCCCGCGCAATCCTCGGCGACTTCCTTCCGCGCGGTACGTCCGGCGATTCTCGCGGTCTATTGGGCGCAGATGAGTTCCGAACGGAAGCCGCGGTTGCTGCTCGCCGAGGACAATCCCGCGGCGCGAGAATTGATGGAATCGGCCGCCACGCGCTCCCGTGCGTTCTCGTCCGTCCATGTGGTCGAGGACGGCCAGGCGGTCCTCAATTACATCTGGGGCCTCATCTGCGCCGAAAACAAGAGCGATCTGCCGGAGGTCATCCTCACGGACCTGCACATGCCGGGTCTGAACGGCGTGGAGCTCACCCGGGACCTTAAAGCGCATCCCGAAACCGCTTCCATCCCAGTCGCGGTCATCACCTCTTACGGCAGCCGTGCGGATCGCGCCCGGGCGTCGGATGCGGGCTGCGGCGCTTACTTCGAGCGGCCGCGCCGGCTGGACGAGCTGATCGCCCTCCTGGGCGCCGTCGGTGAAATGGGAAAAGCCTCGGTCTGAAACCCGCCCCTCCGCCGTCCGCAGAACCCCGGCCCACCCCACACAGCGCGTTCTCCCTGGGGCATCCGCCCCCCTCTCATGGGGTGCTTTCCCGATGGGCTTGATCGGCCGGTCCCGGCATTGCGGCAGCCGCCTCCGGGCTTAGGTTGCGGCCAATCAACAAGGAGGAATGTATGAATACGACACACACAACGTCCGATCTCCCGGTACAAGCGGTTCCGCAGGAGCGGACCCTCAAAGCGACGGCGGGGGTCTCCATCACCGAGGCGGTGGGCGGCCTTGGCACAATCGTTCTCGCGATTCTCGCCATAGCGGGAGTCCTGCAGCGGTTTCTGGGCCCAATCGCGGTCATCGCGGTCGGCGGTTCCCTCTTCGTGGAGGGGGGGGCCATCGGCTCGCGCTATATGAACCGCCTCAGGGCGATCGGGGGCGAGCACATCCGCCCGGATGAACTGGGGCTTGGCATGACGGCCGAATTCTTGGCCGGAGCCGCCGGGGTCGTGCTCGGCATCCTGGCCTTGGCCGGCATCGCGACGATCTCCCTGATCTCCACGGCCGTCCTGGTCTTCGGGGCGGCGCTTCTCCTCGGAAGCGCGACCACCTCGCGCATGACCGTCGCCGCCGCGGCGCCCGGCGAGGCAGACACCGCGCTGCAGCACGTGCTGAATGAGCTCACCGTGGCCTCCTCCGGTTCCCAGGTCCTTCTTGGGCTTGGCGCCGCCGTCCTGGGCATCCTCGCTCTGGTCGGGCTGAACCCGTTCATCCTGAGCATGGTCGCCCTGCTTTGCTGCGGGTGCTCAATCCTGTTCACCGGGACCACGGTCGGCAGCAAGATGGTCAATCTGCTGCACGGGTAGGTCCGTCCGAGTCTGCCGGTCCCGCCCGAATTCGCGGCGCTTCGTCCCGGAGAATCCCGCCGGGGGGGCGCTTCGAAAATCCGGGCCCGCGCGGAAGTTCGAGCCGACGCGCGCCGCCTCACAGCGGGGCGGCGTCCGTTTGCACGGGGAGTTCCATTACGTAGCCGAGTTCCCGCTCTAAATTTTGAAGCCACAGTACAGTCGACCGCCACAGGGAAAAAGGTGTTGAATTCATGGGAGAAATACAAACTGCCGCGCGTAGCACATAACCAAGCATCACTAGATTCCTTGAATCCAAAAACTCGTTGTCAGCAGGTCAAGTTTTCCCATATGCAGATCTGAGGCAAAGCCTCGCTAGACTCCTCGAATTCCCAAACTCATTGCGATCGGGTCAAGTTTTCCGGCGGGGGGTCTGAGGCGAAGCCTCATTAGGATTCGCGCTTCTCAGGATGACATTCCCCGGCTTCGCATTGGGGAAGCCGGCGGGATTCGACCTGGAGCGTCGCATGCCCAATTCCAAAATGCTGCCGCAGCCCCGCTCCGATGCGGCCCAGCAGTTCGTCGTCGGTCCGTTCCCCGGCGAGAACAAGGTGGGCGGTCAGGGCGGTCTCGGTCGTGCTGAGGCCCCAAATATGAAGATGGTGCACGTCCCGCACGCCCGCCTGCGCCGCAAGAAATCTCCGCACGGCCCGCGCATCGATATCCATCGGCACCCCGTCGATGGCAAGGTCCACGGCCTCGCGCAGGAGTTTCCAGGTCCCCGCCACGATGATCGCCGCCAGGCCCAGGCTCACGAGCGGATCCAGCCAAAGCCAGCCTGTGACGAGCATGCCGATGCCGGCTGCGACGACTCCGGCGGAAAACGCCGCGTCGGCGGCCATGTGCCGAAAAATGGACCGCACATTCAAATCGCGTTTGCGCTCCGAGGCGAACAGCGCGGCCGTGGCGCCATTGAGCACGATGCCGAGCGCCGCCACCCAGATCACCGTCCGGGCCGCCACCGGCGCCGGCTCGACCAGCCGCCGCACGGCCTCCCCGGCTATCAGCGCGACGGCGACCAACAGCAACAGCGCGTTACCCAGCGCGGCCAGAATGGAGAAGCGTCCCCAGCCGTAGGTGTGCCGGAGCGTCGGCCGCCGCCGCGCCCAGCGAACTGCGCCCCACGCGAGCAGCAGACCGCAAACATCGCCCAGATTATGTCCGGCATCGGCCACAAGCGCCAAGGAATGCGCCGTCAGGCCAAAGCCGGCCTCGATCGCGACGAATGCGGCGTTCAGCGTCATTGCGAGGATGAAGGCGTTCCCGATGCCGCCGGACCCGGGTGCGAGGCCACGACCGGGATAAGCGTGTGCGTGTCCGCCGTGCATCTCGTCTAAAGTTTCACGAACACCGATTCCGTTCCGAGTTTTGCCGTGGGGCCGGCGGGTGAGCGCATAGCTATTCCCCGTCCAGCAATGCGGCCAAGGGCCGGAAGCGGCCGGGATTGGAGGTGTGTTTGTGAAACACGCGAATCGCCATGAAGCGCCCACCGCCGTCCAAGCTCACACCGGACGCTTCAGATGGCGGCAGAAGGCGGCCAGCGTGTCCTTGCTGACGTGATGTTCGATGCCCTCCGTGTCGGACTGGGCCACCGGCGGAGGGACGCCGAGCGCGAGCAGGAAATCGAGCACGATCTGATGGCGGCGGCGCGACTCTTCCGCCAGTTTGCGCCCGGCCTCGGTCAGAAAGATCGAGCGGTAGGGCTGGGCGGTGACCAGCCCGTCGCGCTGCAATCGATGCACGGCCCGGGCGACGGTAACGTGGCTGACGCCCAGCCGCCGCGCGAGGTCGATGGCGCGGGCCTCTCCCGTCGCCGCGACAAGATCCGAAATGATCTCGACGTAGTCCTGGGCCAATTCCTGGGAATGCTCCCGACGGGTCCGCCGGGAGACGGGCTCGGCGGCGGCCTGCGGCCCGGAGGCGGCGCGCGGTTGGCCGGTTGCTTTCATGAGTCCAACCAAGGAAAGAAAGCCAGCGCTTGACAAGGCTTGATCATGATGTAGCCACGTATACATCTATTAGTATCAGATATTTTATGTACCTTGTGCATCATTTTTCAGCTCTGGGCAAGGAGGGATTTCCGCATGGACCGGCTTGAATCGATCCATGGCCGGGATGAGGCGGCTTCGGGGATCGTGCCCGCCCCCGGACGGCCCGCCCCGGCCAGCTCCCTTTCCCTCGAGGGCATGCACGGCTCCGTGGAGGTGCCGGAGGCCAACGCCGGGTTCTGGACCCAATGGCGGGCGTTTGTCGGACCGGCGCTGCTCGTCAGCGTCGGCTACATGGATCCCGGCAACTGGGGGACCGACCTGCAGGGCGGCGCCCAATTCAAGTACGGCCTGCTTTGGGTCGTGGCGCTTTCGAGCCTGATGGCGATCGTGCTCCAGGTGTGCGCGGCCCGCCTGGGCATCGCCACCGGAAAGGACTTGGCGCAATGCTGCCGGGACTGGTACCCGAAGTGGACGCGCTATCCCAACTGGATCCTCTCCGAAATCGCGATCGGAGCGTGCGACCTGGCCGAAGTGCTCGGAAGCGCGGTCGCGCTCAACCTGCTCTTCCATATTCCCATCCTTTGGGCCGTGATCATCACCGCGTGCGACGTGTTCGTGCTCCTGGCCCTGCAGCGCTTCGGGATGCGGCTGATCGAGGCGCTGATCCTCGTCCTCGTGGCGACCATCGGCGTCTGCTATTTCATCGAAATTTTCGTCCTGCCGCGCACCGCGCCGAGCCTGCTGGAGATGGGCGGCGCTCTCTTTCATCCCGACCTCGGACAGGCAGGCATGGTCACCGTTGCCATCGGCATCATCGGGGCCACCGTGATGCCCCACAACCTCTACCTGCACTCGGCCCTGGTCCAAAGCCGCCGGCTTCGCGCGGACGACGAGCACAAACGCTCGGCGATCCGTTTCAACACCATCGATTCGGCGGTGGCCCTGAGCATCGCCTTCTTCGTCAATGCCGCCATCCTGGTGCTCGCCGCCATGGTGTTCTTCGGCAAGAGCGGCGTCATCGCCGGGGGCGTCGCCTACACGTTCAACGCGGACACCGATTGGATCCGTGTCGCCTTCCTCACCCTGGCGCCGCTCCTCGGCACATTCGCCGCCAGCATCCTCTTCGCGGTCGCGCTCCTGGCCAGCGGCCAGAGCAGCACGATCACCGGCACTTTGGCCGGCCAGGTGGTGATGGAGGGATTCATGCATTGGAGGCTGACCCCGTGGGTGCGCCGCTTGATCACGCGGCTCATGGCCATTCTGCCGGCCGTCCTGATCATCGGCCTCCGGGGGTCGGGCAGCGTGAACGACCTGCTGGTCCTCAGCCAGGTCGTGCTGGCGATGCAACTCCCGTTCGCGATGTTTCCCCTTCTGCACTTCACCTCCCTGGGAAAATTCGTGGGAAAATGGAAAAACGGCTGGTTTCTGCTCTCCACGTGCTGGATCAGCGCCATCCTTATCACGGTGCTGGACATCTATGGATTGCCCGACGCCGTGCGCGACGCCTGGCAGGTGATCCACGGCTGAAAGGCCTCCCGGCATGCTCCGCCCGTCGCAACTCGTCAGCGTCGCCGCGCTCTGCTGGGTCGCGCTGCCGCGGCCCGCGGCCGCGCAGGAAACTGATCCGGGATCGGAGTCCGCCGCCGACAAGAGCCTCTACACACTGTGGAATCCCACCCCGGACGACCTGCTCCGGGACATGGACACTGATCGGCCGAACATCACCAACACGCCGCATACGATCGATGCCGGCCACTGGCAGCTCGAAACCGGCCTGCTGGATTACGTCCACGACCGCGCAGGGACCGCCGGATCCTATGTCCAGTCGGAAAGTTGGGCGGTCGGCCAATTCAACCTCCGGGTAGGGATTTTCAATCAACTTGAGCTGAACGTGGCCGTCACGGCCCAGGACACCGACCGAGTGACCGACGATTCACCGGACGCGACGGTCCGCGCCGGGGGCCTCGGCGATACGGTGGTGGGTGGGAAAATCAACGTTTGGGGCGACGACGCACGAGATGCGCCTGGGACGACCGCGCTCGCAATCCAGCCGCAATTCAAGTTCCCGACCGCGCGAAGCGGCGTCGGCGACGGCTGGTTCGAATTCGATGTGGTGGCGCCGTTTCTGTGCGATCTTCCCGCGGGCGCGCACCTCGGGTTGCAGCCGGGCGTGTCGCATGCCCGCAATGCGGAGAACACCGCGTACACGACCGGGTTCCCCGCCGCGATCTCCTTGGACCGGACGGTGATCGGGGAGCTGGACGTCTATTTGGAATACGCCGCCGAGCCCACGACGGAACGGCACGAGCGCGTTCCCCAGACGCTCGACGTGGGCGGCACCCTGCCTCTCGGCAGGAACGCCGTGATCGACGCGGGGGCGAACCTCGGGCTCGACCGGACCGCCCCCAACGTGGAAATTCTGACCGGAATCAGCCTGCGGCGTTGACAGACGCGGGGCGCCGGCCGATCGGCTCTTGCCAAGCGTGGCTTGGCCCGTCATCCCCGCATCTCGATAGGCATGGGCGGCACGCATGCATCTTCCTCGATTCCGACGCAATGACGGCAGCGGCGCCCTCCTCGCCCAGGCGGCGGGAACGGCGGCCGTCCTTTGCGTGCTGGCTCTGGTCTGGCTGAGCGCGGATCCGGTGGCGCATGAATACTTCCATCACGACGCGAACCGCGCGGACCATCACTGCGGCATCACGGACTTCGCGTTGGGCGAGGGCTATTTCGTCGCCCCGCGAATCGTCGTTCCACCGGAGCCGATGGTTTTCCGGGCGGTCGATCGCGAGGGGCCCGAACTCCTTCGGCCGCCCTGCCGCTACCTCCTCCTGCCAACGCGCGGACCGCCGCTCGGCGCGGAAATCTCCTAAGACGGGTCCATCCGTTCGCCGGCGACACCCCGGCCGGAGGTCCTCACACGCCTCGCCCCTTCGTTCGGGGCGACCCCTACCGCGGCTCCGCCACGCTCGGCCTTCCGCCGTGCCGGAACGGAATCGCCGCGGAGTTCCGGCGACGGAGCCTCGTCGTCCGGCCGACGCCGGCCGCCACCCAACTCGGACCGCTTCGACCATGATTTTTCGCAATCTTCGCAGTCTCACATTTCTCCTCGCCGCAGCCGGGTGCCTCGCCCGCGCCGACCCCGCACCTCCGGCCGAGCCTGGCGTCGGACCGCCGCCGCCCGTCGCCGCGACGTTTTCCGTCCAGCTCGACCCTTTCGTCGTGACGGGGCAGCTCGATCAGGACCGGGAGCTGATCGTGCCCGATCTCGGCGCGACGGCGTATTCGATCAGCGACCAAAACATCCAGAACATGGCCCAGGGCGCCGACGCTCCATTCAATCAGGTGCTTTTGCGCGCCCCGGGCGTAGCCGAAGACTCGGCCGCGAATGGGGACCTCCATGTCCGCGGCGAACACGCGAATCTCCAATACCGGATCGACGATATCCTCCTGCCTGAGGGCATCAGCGGCTTCGGGCTGGAGCTCGATTCCCGCTTTGTGGAGAGCCTGCGGCTGATCACCGGGTCGCTGCCCGCGCAATATGGGTTCCGCACGGCCGGCATCGTCGATATCGAGACGAAAAGCGGCGCCCTCGATCCCGGCGGGACAGCGTCCCTTTACGGCGGGAGCTACGGCACGATCCGGCCCAGCTTCGAGGTCGGCGGCTCCGAAGGGAACCTGAGCGCCTACGTCGAGGGCAGCTACGAGCACAACGAGCTCGGCATCGAAAATCCAACCCCGAGCGCCACGGCTATCCACGACGGGACAGACCAGACCAAGGCCTTCGTCTATCTTTCCGAGATCCTTGATTCGACCAGCAGGATCAGCTTCATCGGCGAGGCCTCGTCCAGCGATTATCAGGTTCCGGACACGCCCGGACTGCCGGCGGGAACCTCGCCCGACGGAGCAGCGTGGATGCCGGGCGCTTTCGATTCGGCCAAGTTGAACGAGAATCAAACCGAGCGGAACTCCTACGGCGTGCTCGCGTACCAGAAATCGGCCGGCGAGCTCAACTACCAGGTTTCCGTGCTGGGCCGCTTCAGCGCCGTGCACTTCCTGCCGGATCCGATCGGGGACCTGTTTTTCAACGGCGTGGCGAGCGAGGTGCTGCGCCGGCTGGAATCCACCGCCCTGCAGGCGGACGCCAGCTACGCGGCGGGAGCGCGGCACACTCTGAGGGGCGGCGTGTTCCTTCTGGACGAAGCAGTGCAGGCTGATTCGACGACCACCGTCTTCCCGGTGGATGCGGCCGGCGATCCGACCGGCCCGGCCTTTCCGATCGTCGACGACCATCGCCCCCATGGAACCTTCACGGGCGTTTATCTCCAGGACGAATGGGCGTTCGCGCCGGGCCTGACCTTCAATTATGGCGCGCGCGCCGACGTTTTCGCCGCTTCCTTCGACCACGAAAGCCAGCTCAGCCCGCGCCTTAATCTCGTGTGGCAGCCGACCGACTCCACCAGTGTCCATGCGGGCTACTCCCGCTACTTCACCCCGCCCCCCGTCGAGGACGTCTCCGGAGCGACCCTGGCCAAATTCCAGGGGACTTCGAACGCGCCTGCGGTCGATCAGGACGATCCGGTGAAGTCCGAACGTTCCAATTACTTCGACGTCGGCGTCAGCCAAAGCGTCGCCCCGGGGATCCGGGTCGGCATGGACTGCTATGACAAGCAGGCCAAGAACCAGCTCGACGACGGCCTCTTCGGCCAGTCCCTGGTCCTTTCCGCCTTCAACTACGCCGAAGGCCGGGTGTACGGCGCGGAGCTGACCGCCTCGTACGCACACGGCGGATTTTCCGCTTACGGCAACCTCGCGCGTTCCCAGGCCGAAGGCAAAGACTGGGATTCGGCCGAATTCCTGTTCGATCCCGCCGATCTGGCCTATGTGCGGAGCCACTGGATCCACCTCGACCATGACCAGCGGCTTTCCGGTTCCTTCGGCGCCGCCTACCGGTGGGGCAAAAAGCGGGACGGCATCCGGCTTTACGCGGACGCTATCTACGGCAGCGGCTTGAGAACCGACGCGACCGCGCCGGACGGAGTCACGATTCCCAACGGCGGCACCGTCCCTCCCCACGTCGTCTTCAACGTGGGGGCCGCGCGAACCCTGCCGCTCGGAAGTCGGCATAGTCTCGAACTGCGCGTCGACGTGGTGAACCTGGCCGATCGGGTGTACGAGCTGCGCGACGGCACGGGCGTCGGGGTGAACGCCGCCCAATACGGCGAGCGCCGCGGTTTCTTCGGTTCGATCAGCTACACTTTCTAATGCGGCTTCGCCTCAGCCCCCCCGCCGGAAAACTTGACCCGATCGTTGGCCAAGATTCGTCGGAATTTGTGATGGATGCAGGCTAGCACGCCCGGTAAGCGTCCGCCAGGAATTCGAGAGTATGGCGGACGGGGATGCGGGCCCCGAGAGCCTGCAGGTGCCACTGGATCTGCGTCAGGCATCCGATATTGCCCGTCGCGACAGCCTCGGCGCCGCTGGCGATCAGATTGGCGGCCTTGCGGCGCCCGAGGATCGCCGCTGTTTCCGGATGCTCGAGATTATAGCTGCCGGCGGAGCCGCAGCAGAGCTCCCATTCGGCGGGCTCGACCAGTTGCAGGCCGGAAATGGCGGAAAGCAGGCGGCGGGGAGCCTGGCGTACGCCTTGCGCGTGCGCGAGATGGCAGGCATCGTGGTAGGCGACGCGGATCGCGGCCGGCGGCGCGGTGGGCGCAATGAGGCCCAGCCGGTCCAGGAAGACGCTGACATCGCATACCCGGCCCGCGAACGCCTGCGCTTCGGCTTCCATCGCGGTTCCGCGGAAAAGCAGGCCGTATTCACGTAGGCCCGACCCGCAGCCCGCGGCGTTGGTCACGATCGCGTCCACATCGCGCGGAAACGCAGCCAGGTTGCGCCGCGCCGCATCCATGGCGGCGGACTCCTCGCCGACGTGCAGCGCCAGCGCGCCGCAGCATCCCTGGGCTCCGGGGATCGCCACCTCGACGCCGTTGGCCGCCAGAACCTCCAGCGTGGCCCGGTTGATCGACGGCGCCAGGACCTGCTGGGCGCAGCCGGACAGAAGGGCGACCCGTGCGCGGCGTGGACCATGCGCTGGAGCGATTGCCGGGAGCCGTTCGGCGGAAGGCAGGCGGTCCGGTACCAGGCCGAGCATGGGCCGCAAGGTCCCCGGCAGCCATCTGGCGAACGGTTTCGCGATGCGGCCGAGGCGGGCTACGGCCCGGAACCGCGCCGGATATGGCAGGACGGCCAGCAGGAGCTTGCGGCGGAGCCGGTCGGCAGGTCGCCGGCTGAGGCGTTCCTGGGACCAGGCCCGATAGGGCGTAAGCAGTTCGCCGTATCTGACGCCCGACGGGCACGATGTTTCGCAGGCCAGGCAGCCAAGACAGTTGTCGATAAACGGCCGCGCCTCGTCCGGAGCGAGGTGCCCTTCCAGAGCCTCCTTCATGAGGAAAATCCGGCCGCGGGGCGAATCCATCTCCTCCCCCAGCGCGGCGTACGTCGGGCACGTGGGCAGGCAAAACCCGCAATGAACGCAGGCCTCGACGGCCCGGCTCATATCCGGCGCGTGCCTGCCGGCTTTCTCGGGTTTTATGGAATGGAGCATCGAAGGGAAGTCAGGAGACGCGGACGGCCCGGCGGCGGGATTCCGTCTTCATAGGAGCGGAAGGAAACGGTTCTCCGGATCGAGCGCGCTCTTCAATTTCGCGGCGAACGCCCGGCCCACCGGCGCGCCGACGAACACCCGATCCCCCGGTCCGGCGAGCAAGAGGCCGGTGAGACGGCGTTCGAGCAGCATGGCGTGCACGTCTTCCACGCCGGCGGACGCACGCACCCATGCGATCTGGCCGCCCACCGAATATCGGCGGACCGCGCCCACGCGCTCAAGCGCCGCGTCCAGGGGCGGGATGTCCGGCGGAGTCAGCCCAATCCTGAGGAGAAGTTCGTCCGGCCGGCCCGGGCCGCGCGGAGCGAGCGCCCTCCAATACTCCCGGTCGTCGCCGTCGAACCGGCGCACCCCCTTGCGGCCGGCCGCGCCCTCCAACCGGTCGAGCCGGCCCGCCAGCCCCTCCCGATATCCGGCAATGCGCAGGGCGAGCGACCCGGGCGGGAGCAGTTCGACCGACTCCAGGTCGAAGGGGGCGGCGGTGAGCCGCGCCGCAAGCTCCAGCGCATCGGCAAGCGCGGCGCCTTCGAGCACGAGGGTCGCGTAGGCGCGGGGCCGCGGAAAGACCTTGAAGCTCGCCTCCACCACGATCCCAAGCCGCCCGAGGCTGCCGACCATCAGCTTCGGCAGATCAAAACCGGCGGCGTTCTTGACCACCTTGCTTCCCGCCCGGACCAGTTCGCCCAACCCCGTCACGAAGCGCACGCCCAGGATGAAATCGCGAACGCCGCCGAAGCGGTACCGGCCGGCCCCGCTCAGTCCGGCCGCGAGGGTGCCCCCCACCGTGGCTCCCTCCTCCGCGAAGGGCGGATCGAAAGGCAGGTACTGCCCGTGGCGGCCCAGTTCCGCCTCGATCTCGCGCAGGGGCGTCCCCGCCCGCGCGGTGAACGTGAATTCCGCCGGATCATAATCGACCATGCCCGCCAGCTTCCCGAGCCCCAGCCGCGCGCATCCGGCGGGCGCCCGGGCGAGGGCCGGCTTGCTCCCGGCCCCGACGGCCGCGATCAAAGGACAGCTCCGGACGGCCTCGGCCGCCTCCTCGTAGGATTCCGGCAGCAGGGTCATCGGATCGATGCCGCCGGGCTCTCCCCGGGTTCGCGAATCCGGAGCGCACGTCGGCAGGCGGCGAATGGAGCGCGGTGGCCCATGGCTACGGAAACATCTTCCCCCGGTTGGCCAGTTCGTCCGGGTCGAACGCGCGGCGCAGCCGGCGCATGACAGCCAGATCGGCGGCCGAGTACATCTCCGCGAGGAACGCCCGCTTTTCGACGCCCACGCCGTGCTCGCCCGTGATGGACCCGCCCAGGCGCAGGCACAGGCGCAAAATTCGCCCGGCCAGTGCCTCGGCCCCTTCCAGCGCTCCGGGCTCGCGGCCGTTGAACAGGATCAGCGGGTGCAGATTGCCGTCGCCCGCGTGGAACACGTTCGCGACCCGGATCCCCGCCTCGTCGGCAAGCCGGCCGATCTCGCGGAGGGCCTCCCCAAGTCGCGTGCGCGGGACGACGCCATCCTGCACCAGATAATCGGGCGAGAGGCGCCCCGCGGCGGAGAAGGCGCTCTTCCGGCCCTTCCAAATCAGCGCGCGCTCCTCCTCGCTCTGCGCCACCCGCAGTTGGCGCGCCTCCGACGCGCGCAAGATGTCCTCCAACTGCCGGAACTCCGCATCCACGCTCGCGCGCTCGCCCTCCAGTTCGACGATGAGGATGGCCGCGGCGTCCAGCGGATATCCGGCGTGCACCGCCGCCTCCGACGCCTGGATCGCCAGCCGGTCCATGATTTCCATCGCGCCCGGGAGCAGGCCCGCCGCGACGATCCGACCGACCGCTTCCCCGGCCGCCTCGACGCTTTCGTAGGAGGCCAGCACGGTTCGGAAGCCTTCCGGCCGCGCGAGCAGCCGCAGCGTCACTTCGACGGCTATTCCGAGCAGACCTTCGTGTCCCACGAAAAAGCCATGGCAGTCGGGCCCGGCCGTTTCCAGCCCCGTCCCGCCGATCTCCACGACCTCGCCGTCCGGAAGGACCACTGCGGCTCCGAGCACGTGGTTCGATGTCATGCCGTACTTCAGGCAGTGGGCGCCGCCCGCGTTGAAAGCGACGTTTCCGCCGATCGTGCAGATGGCCTGGCTCGATGGATCCGGCGAATAATATAGGCCATGGGCGGCGGCGGCCCGCGATACGGCCAGATTGACGACGCCCGGCTCGACCACCGCGATGCGCCGCACGGGATCGAGCCGTAGGATCCGGTCGAGGCGATTGAGCGCGATCACGATCCCCCCTTCCACCGGAAGGGACCCTCCGGAGAGGCTCGTCCCGCTCCCGCGGGCGACAAACGGCACGCCGTGCTCGCGGCATAGCCGGACCGTCCGGACGACATCCTCCCGGCTCTCGGCGATCACCACCGCGAGCGGCCGCGCGCGGAAAGCGGTCAGCCCGTCCGACTCGAACGGTAGCAGTTCGGCGGAGGTCCGAAGGAGGCGGGCGGCGGGAAATTGGCGCGCGAGCGCGGTCAGAATCGACGTCGTCATCGGCCGCATTCGGACGCAGTTCTCAGACCGATGCCGTCCGCCTGTCCGGCATCAGGGATCGCAGGCAGGGCTGCAGATGGGCTCGGGCGGCAAGCGCCGCCTTTTGCGGATCGCCCGCCGCGATCGCCGCCGCCAACTCGCGGTTGCGCGCGAGCGCGGCGCGGCGCTCCTTCTCCGAACGGGCGTAGGAGATCATGAAGGCCCGGATGTGGGGGGCGACCGCGTCGTACATCACCGTCATGAAGGCATTGCCGGCCAACGCTGCAACCCCGCGGTGGAAGGCCACGTCGGCGTCCGCCAGGGCCGCGGGATCCCGAAGCGCCGCGCCGCCCTCCACGGCAAGCGCGATGAGCCGGGCGTGATCCTCGGCCCCCGCGCGGAGGGTGGCCAGGGCGGTGAGCTCCGCCTCCAGGAAGCTGCGGGTCTCGATCAGATCCTTCAATGCTCCGGGGTTGTGCTCGGGAAACAGCGCGATCAGCACGTCGCTCAGCGCCGATCGGCTGATGCCTCGCTCGACAAACGCGCCCTGGCCGTGTCGGATGCGGATGAGGCCGAGCGCATTCAGGCGCGCGAGGCCCTCGCGCAGGGGAAGCCGGCTGACGCCCAGCTGCATCT
Source organism: Opitutaceae bacterium (assembly GCA_050737455.1). GTDB lineage: Bacteria > Verrucomicrobiota > Verrucomicrobiia > Opitutales > Opitutaceae > Palsa-1447. The sequence goes on from JBOHXF010000309.1 coordinate 15,771, forward strand.
GCAGCTTGCGTTCGCTCGGCAGCCGGTCGCCCGGGCGCAGGTCGCCCCGGCGAATCCGGTTCTTCAGGTGCAGCTCGACCGCGTCCACGACCGAAACGGTCGCCAGGGCTTCCGGCGCGACGGGAGCAAGGGGAGGAGCCATCATGCAACTGGTATTATGAGTTGACAGAGTGGACGCGCAATCAATTTTCACGGGAGAAATCCTCGCATGTCCGCTCTTTCCTCCGCCACCCGTCCCGATTCCGTGCCCGCCGCGGCTCCCGCGGCGCCGTTCCTGGAGGGTCTTCGGTATTTCGGCGAGCCGTGGCCGGAGTTCGCGCGGCTCGGCGCCATCCCGGTTCTTGGCCGGCCCGGCGGTTCCCCGGATCCGGATGCGTTCGCCTACCAGACCGCGCTCGCCGCCGACGCCCTGCGCTTCCTGGCCCTGCAGCTCGCGGCCACGAAGGCGTCCGGCCATCCGGGCGGCTTCTGCAGCGGAGCCGAGGCGCACGCCGCGCTCGTCATGCTGGGCCACAAGAACATCATGACCGAGGTCGGCCACCATGCGCCGGGCTACTACGCGTCCCTGTTCCTGGACGGCTCCCTGGAAGGCCTGGGCATCCGGACCGTGGCCCAACTGGGTGCGCGCTTTCGCGAAAGCAACGGGCTTCTTGGGCATCTGTCCGGGGCGATTCCGGGAATCCTGAACCCGGCGGGGCCCCTGGGCCAGGGGCAGCATTTTGCGATGGCGGCGGCATTGCTTCACCGAACCACCCTGTTCCCGGTGACCCTCGGGGACGGAGGGATGGGCGAACCGTATGTGATGAGCGCCTTCCAGCACTTTCGGACCGCCTTTCCAGCCGTGACCAACTTCCTGCCCGTGCTCCTCTGGAACGGCTACAGCCAGGAGCACCATTCGATGGTGTCCACGTTCGGCGAGGCCGAGATGACGGCGTACTGGAGCGCCCATGGTTTTCGCGAAATCGTCCTCGTTGACGCGAAAGCGTTCGACGACGCCGGACAGGACGGCCCCTACGTGGACGGTACGCGCTTTTCGCTCGGGCGGCGGCTCGCCTTCACCGCGCGGGTCGTCGACGGCCTGCGGCGCGCAGCCACCGCCGCCCTGGCCGGCACGCCGACCGTTTTCATCCTGAAGCAGATCAAGGGGGCCGGAGCCCACCTCCAGGGATCGAAGTCCCACCATCTTTATCCGCAGTACACCCTGGAGCACGAGACCATCGTCGCCGGGCTGCGGCGCCGCGCGTTGCCCGCCGAAGCCTGGGCCGTCGTCCGCGAGAACTTCCGAAAGGCGGCCGGCGGGCCGGCGGCGCAGCACGTCGTGACCGAACGGGAACGGGTGTTGGCCCCGCTCGGCTCGCTTCCGCTGGCCGAGCACCCGGTCGGTCCGGCCCAGGTGCCGGCCACGGCGATCGGGCCCCTGGCTGTGGCGGTTGGGAGGGCCGATCCGGATTTCCTCGTCGCGAACGCTGATGGGAACGAGGCCTCGGGTCTGCGCAACGTGAGCGATGGTCTCGTCATCCGCCATCCCACCGGCGATCCGCTCTACAGCCAGGGTCCCGATGGCCGCGTGTACGAGCCCATCAGCGAGGACGCATGTTCCGGGCTGACGGGGGCCATCGCCCTGCTCGGCGGGCGGAGCCTCTGGTGCTCGTACGAGAGCTTCGCCGTCAACGGCCTCCCCTTTTTCCAGACCGTCACGCAAGCGATGGCCGAACTGCGCCGCCGGACACCCGCCGTGGTCGCCCTGTTTACGGCCAGCGCCCTCGAACAGGCCCGCAACGGCTGGACGCACCAGCGCCCGGAAATCGAGGGCTACCTGGCCGCGCTGATGCGCAACGGCAATGTTTACCCGTTGTTTCCCGTCGACGCGAACGGCGTGCAGGCCGCCTACGAATGGGCGCTCGCCGCCCGCAACCGGGGCGTGCCCATCTTTTGCTCGAAGACGGCCCTCCCCGTTCGCCTGAACCTCGAGGACAGCCGCCGTTCGATCGCCGACGGCGCGGCGCTCCTTTACGAGAGCGCGGGCACGGCGGGCAAACTCGTCACGTTCGCCGCTGCGGGCGATCTTATCCAACTGCCGGTGTTCGAGGCGAAGGAAACGCTCGAGGCCAAGGGCCGGCGCGTCCGCATCGTGGCGGTCGTGAGCCCGCGGCGACTCTACCGTCCGGACGATGTGGCCTGGAGTTCCGCGACCGAACCGGACGGGGCCTTCCTCACGGACGCGCGGTTCGATGCGCTGTTCGGCGGAGACGCGCTCCTCGCCGTCACGGGCGGAGCCGGCGCGATGCTGGAACCGCTGCTTCTCCGCTCCAAAGCGCCGCGGCGCGACCTCGCCACCTGGAAGCGCGGCGACACCGCGGCCTCGGCCGCGCAGCTCCTCGCGCTGAACGGGCTCGACGCCGCCTCCCTGGGCGCGCGGGCCGAGCGGCTGCTCGGCTCATGATCCTCCCCTGTCCCGCCCAGGACATGCAGCGGAGCTGCGGACCGGCTGCGGCTGCCCAGCCCGACGCGGGCCGCGCGGGCCGTCCGCCCGGCGCCGCCGACGCGATTCGCCTCACGTGAGCTCCGTGCCTCCCAAGGTGGTCGTCCTCGACGACGATCCCACCGGCACGCAGACGGTGCACGGCGTCGACGTCTTCACCGATGGGTCCGTGGCCGAGCTGGTCTCGGCCCTTTCCGACCCGGCTCCGTGCTGTTATCTCCTGACCAATTCGCGGAGCCTGCCGTCCGAGCAAGCCTTCGAGCTCACCCGGGAAATCGCAGCGAATCTGACCGAAGCCTCGCGCCGGACGGGGCGGCCGTTCTCGGCGATCAGCCGCAGCGATTCCACGCTGCGGGGACATTTCCCCGAGGAAACCGACGCGCTGTCCGCGTCGCTCGGCGCGCCGTGCGACGGGACGCTGCTGATCCCGGCCTTCTTCGAAGGCGGGCGGATCACCGTGGGCGACGTGCATTATGTTCAGGAGGGCGATCGAAGGATCCCGGCGGCCGAAACCCCGTTTGCAAAGGATGCGACATTCGGCTACGCGCATTCCAATCTGCGGGAGTGGATCGAGGAGAAAACCCGCGGCCGGGTGAGCGCCGGGGAAGTCGCCTCGGTGGGCCTCGATCTGCTGCGCGGGCCGGGCGGGGCGGGAGCGGCGCGGGACCTGCTCCTGGGCCTGCCCCAGGGCGCCTACGTCGTCGTCAACGCCGCCGCGTATTCCGACCTGGAGGTCTTCGTCCGCGGCCTCGTGCAGGCTGAGAAAGCCGGACGGCATTATGTTTGCCGGACGGCGGCGAGCTTCGTCCGGGTCCGGGCCGGGATCGAACCGAGGACGCTGCTCACCGCCCGGGAGATCCTGACTGAAGGCGAACCGGCCGGCGGCGCGGGCGGCCTCGTCGTCGTCGGCTCTTATGTTGAAAAAACCACAGAGCAACTGCATGCGGCACTGGGGCTGCCCGGGATCGCGGCCGTCGAGCTGTTCGTGGACCGGCTTGCCGATCCCGAAGGGCGTCGGGAAGAGGCGCGCCGCGTCGCGGCGGCCGCCGAATCCGCGCTGAGCGCCGGACGCCCGGCTCTGGTGTACACGAGCCGCGGCCGGGTGAGCGCGCTCGGACGCGCGGGCGAGTTATCCGCTGGAAGGATCGTTTCCGATGCCCTCGTTTCTGTCGTCCGCTCGATCGGCGTCCGCCCCCGATTTATCGTCGCCAAAGGCGGAATCACCTCGAGCGATCTCGCCGTGCGCGGCTTGAACCTCCGCCGCGCGCGCGTCCTGGGGCAGGCGCTTCCCGGCGTGCCGGTCTGGCGGGCCGGACCCGAAAGCCGGTTCCCCGGACTCTCCTACATCGTCTTTCCGGGCAACGTGGGCGGCTCCGCCGCCCTAGGGGATCTCATCGTCCAACTGAGCGCGCGCTGAAACCGCGGGCACTCGCGTCCGGGGGAGCCCCGTCGGGGTGACCGTGGCCCGCGTCCGCGGGTGGCGCACTCCCGATCGGCCGGTTCGCGCTCAGTGCGACTCCGAAAAGCTCGTGAT
>JBOHXF010000310.1:0-16934 GCA_050737455.1 Opitutaceae bacterium
GCCCGAGATAGAACGTGAGCCCGGAGATCGCCTTGAAGCCCTCGAAGCTCTTGTTGACGTCCTCCACGGCCAGCACGAGGTCGCGTTTCATGGCGTCCGTTCGGGGGCGGTCTCCGCCGTGGGCGGAGGCTCGGGTGCGGCCTTCCGCCGGCGCAGGAGCGGCGCCAGCCGCGCCGGCAGACTGACGAGCCCGTCCGGCAGGAAGAGGACGACGAGGATGAACAGGGCGCCCAGGATGATGAGCCACAGATCCGGGAACGCGCGCGTCGCCCAGCTCTTCAGCGCATTGACGAAAATGGCGCCGATCACCGGCCCGACCAAGGTCCCTCGCCCCCCGACGGCAACCCAGACGACCGCCTCCAGGGACCGGTCGGGGGCCATTTCACTCGGATTGATGATGCCGACCTGCGGCACGTACAGGGACCCGGCGAGCCCGGCGATGATCGCGCTCAGGACGAAGACGAACAGCTTGAAGTTGGCAGTCGCGTATCCGGAGAACAGGACCCGATTTTCGCGGTCACGTATGGCTCGCTGGACCAGCCCCAGCTTCGTCCGGGTGAGCAGCCGGCAGCCCGCGTACGTCAGGAGGAGCAGGACGGCGGTCGCCAGGTAAAGCCCCCGCTGCGTGGATGCGCGGCGCAGGTCCTGGCCGAGCAGGAACTTGAAGTCGGTGAGCCCGTTGTTGCCCCCGAACATGAAATCGTTGCGAAAGAACATGAGGCAGGCCGCGTAGGTGACCGCCTGCGTGAGGATCGCGAAATACACCCCGCGGATGCGCGAGCGGAACGAAAGAAAGCCGAAGATCAACGCGACCGAGCCCGGGCACCCAGATGACGGCGGCGGCGGCGAACCAGAAATGGCGGAAGGGCACCCAATCGGCGGGAAGCCGCGAATATCCAAGAAACACCATGAAATCGGGCAGGTTGCTGTGGTACTGCCCCAGCCGCCCGATCATGAGCATCAGGTGCATGCCGAGGGCGTACCCGCCCAGCGCAAAGAACAGGCATTGCCCGAGCGTGAGCAGCCCGGTGTAGCCCCAAAGCAAATCGATGGAGATCGCGAGGACGGCGTAGCAGAGGTATTTGCCGTATAGATTGATCGTGAAGTCGCTGACGTGCAGGGCGCTCCAGGCGGGCATCCAGGCGTTGAGGCCGGGAATGACGCCGAGGAGCACAAGTGCCGCGAGCGCGAACCCGATCGGTTCCCAGCGAAAGCGTGGTCCGGAAGCCATGCTAATCGTCCAAGTTGCGGCTGCGGCTTGCGAACAGGCCGCCGGGCCGTTTCTGCAGGAAGAGGATGATCGCCGTCAGAACGATGATCTTGCCCAGGACGGGGGAGCCCAGGACCTGCTCGAGGATCTGGTCGGAAGCGCCGATGCCCAGCGCGGAATACGCCGTGCCCGCGATATGGCCGACGCCGCCGGCCACGACGACCATGAACGCGTCGATGATATAGCTCTGCCCGAGGCTCGGCCCCACGTTGCCGATCTGCGAGAGGAACGCGCCCGCGAGCCCGGCCAGCCCCGATCCGAAGGCGAACGTGAGGAGGTTCACCCGGCCGGTGCGCACGCCCAGGCACGAGGCCATCTCGCGGTTCTGCATCACGGCCCGGATGAGCAGCCCGAGCCGGGTCCTGGCCAGAAGCAGCGCGGTCCCGCCCAGGATCGCCCCCGCGAACGCGATGACGAAAAGCCGGTTGTAGTCGAACGAGACGTCGTCCACCGAAAAATGCCCCAGGAGCCAGGTGGGGGAATTCACCTGGACATTGTTCGCCCCGAAGACCATGCGGAAGATCTGCTGCAGCACGAGCGATACGCCCCAAGTCGCGAGCAGCGATTCGAGCGGGCGCCGGTAGAGAAACCGGATGACCGTCACTTCGAGCGCCGCCCCGGCCAGGGCCGCCGTAAGGAAGCTGAGCGGAAGGACGAACAGGAAGTAACTCTGGTACCACCACCCCGTGGCGTTCAGGCCGGGCACGCCGAATCCGAACGTCAGGGAGTGCCCCGCGAAACGGATCGGGAGCGTGATGAGGAAAGAGAATCCGCCGCCGAAGACCTTCTGGACGAAATACGAGGTGTAGGCGCCGATCGCGATCATCTCCCCGTGTGCCATGTTGATGACGCCCATGAGCCCGAAGGTGATCGCCAGCCCGAGCGAGACGACGAGCAGGATCGAACCCAGGCTCACTCCCTGGAAGAGGGTTCCGAAAAAATTGACGGCCGAGATATGGTGCTCGATCCGGACCGCCGCGGACGCGGCGGCGGCGCGCACGGACCCGGGCTCGCGGGGGTCCGACGCCACCTGCTTGAGCGCGCCCAGGCTCCCGATCGCCTTCAGCTCGGCAAGCCGGCCGGCCGCGGCCGCGGCCGCATCCGGATCGGCCGCGCCCAAGCGGAGCTGGGCGATGCCCTCCTCAAGGGCCCGCCGGACATCCGCGTCCGATTCGCGGCGCAGGCGCGCCTGCAGAACCGGAATATAGGCAAGCTTGCCGGAATAGCCCAGTTTGACCGCGGCCGCGCGCCGCTCAGCGGCGTCAGGGTCGGAAAGCGCGATCGTGTCGAGCGCCTGCTGGAGGAAGCCGCGCAGGCGCATGTCGGTGTCCACCGAGTTCAGGCCGTTCGGGTCCACGCGCAGCACGCGGCCCGCCGCATCCACGAGCCATTGCCCCGTGTCGATGCGGCGGGCGCGCACCCGGCCGTCGGCGTCCTCCTGCTCCTCGAGCAGGACCGGGATCGTCGCGCCTCCGGCCGCCGGCCAGAGATAGACCTCGTCGCGCGTCCAGGCGGTCAGGACTTCGCCGGCCGTTCGTGAGCCGGTTTCGCCCAGTTCGGCGATCAAGCGGAGCCGCTCGGATCCGCGTGCGAGCAGCGCCTCGGTCAATTCCCGCCGCACGGCGGCGGCCGGCGGCGTCCCGGCAGCCAGGAGGCCGCTTGCTGCCGCAAATGCGCCAAGAACCGCGAGGAGGGGAAACTTCATGCGCGGCCGCGGATCGCGCCTCGGCGCCTCAACGGCCCTCGGCGGCGAGCTTTTCGTCCAGCCCTTTCAGGAGAAAGGGCTGCCCGTAGACATGCGGAAAGGTTTCGAGGATCTTGAACTGGCCATTCGCGCGGGTCTCGCCGATGTAGACGTTCTTCGTTGCGTGATGGTTGGGCTGGATCGTGATCTTGCCGCCGGGCCCCTCGAACGAGATCGTCCCCGACTCCAGCGCCGCCCGAACCTTGTCCACGTCGAACGAATGGGCCTTCTCGACCGCGGCCTTCCAGAGATAGACGCCGTCGTACGACAGCACCATCGGGCTGTCCACCACCCGGTTTTCCTTCACGACTCCGGGATGATCCTCCGTGGCGAGCCAGTGTCTCCAACCGGCGAGGAAGCGCCGGTTTGCCGGCGTCGGCAGCGACTGGAAATACGTCCAGCAGCCGAGTTCGCCGACCAAGTCGCGGGTCGGCATGCTGCGCAGCTCGTCCTCCGCGAGGCTGAACGATACGACCGGACAATCGGAGGGGGTCAGGCCGGCCGCGACGATCTCCTTGAAGAACGGGACGTTCGAATCGCCGTTGATCGTGTTGATGACGCAAGCGTCGCCGCTCGCGGCGAATTGCCGGATGTCGGCCACGATCTGCTGGAAATCGGTGTAGCCGAACGGCACGTACTTGCCTGCGGAAATGACCTTGCCGGAACTGTCCGTCCGCAGGCCGCCGCCGATGTCGGCGACAGGGACCCCCTTGAGTTGGAGGTATTTGAATAGTATCAGATTGCTCGTCTGCGGATAGACATAGTCGGTTCCGATCAGGTAGAACTTCTTGATGCCCTGCTGGAGCAGATAATCGACCGCCGGAATCGCCTGCTGATTCACGGCTTCGGCTGTGTAAAAGATGTTTTTTGACAGCTCCTCGCCCTCGTACTGGACCGCATAGAACAGCAGGCCGTTGTCCTTCTCGAAGACCGGCAGCACGGACTTGCGGCTCACCGAGGTCCAGCAGCCGAAGACCACGGCGACGCGGTCCTCTTCCAGGAGCTGTTTGGCCTTTTCGGCGAAGAGTGGCCAATTCGACGCGCCGTCGACCACGACGGGCTCGATCTGGCGGCCCAGGACGCCCCCGGAGGCGTTGATCCGATCAAAGGCGTAAAGCAGGATGTCCCGCAGCGAGGTTTCGCTGATGGCCATCGTGCCGGACAGGGAGTGAAGCACCCCGACCTTGACGACGGGTTCGTCGGCCCGGGCGGTCGGCGCCGCGCCGGCGAGCGCCGCGGCGAATGTGGAAAGCACAAAGAGCGATTTAAGGGAAATGCGCATGGGAATCGGGAACGGTTGAAGGAAACTCAGGGTTGCAAAAGCAGATAGCGTGCCGGACGAATCCGGATCCGGAAGTTCGGTTCGGGGAGGTTCGCGGCGAACGGAAACCCGCCCCGCGTCGGCGTTAGAATTTCGCGATCATTTCCACGCCGAAGTAGTTCGACAACGGGGACGTCCATCCGAAATTATACGTGGAATCGAGGCGGTCGTAGCTCGTATAGGAATACTGAGCCCGGACCGCCAGGTTCGGCGTGATATTGTAAGTCGGCGCCAGGCTGTATTTTGTGTAGCTGATGCCGTCCGTCACGTCTTCTCCGCTCACGGAAAACCAGGTGTACGCCTTCACGCCCATATTGTACTGGAAATAGACGAGCCAGTTGGACCCCTGATTGCCGACCCCGCCGTCCTTATAAATTTCCTCAGCAGCAAGCGTATCGTGGTTAGCATCCATGTTATAGGAAACCCAGAGATCCAAGACCGTGCTCGAATGGCCGCTGGGATCCGCGACTTCGCTGGTGTCGACACCGGGCTTGACTGGAGTCTGGTAGCCGATTCCGGCCCATACGGTGAGATTCGTCACGGCCGTGTTTTGATAGTACGCCTCGAATCCGGCGTCGTGCTTGAATTCGCCATCGCCTTCCGTGGCCGCGTAGCCGGGCTTTTGGTAGAGCGAATCCACCACGGCAACACCCGTCGCGTCGGTCTTGTCCGGCTGGTAGTCGAGCTTGATCCCCTCATGATAACCCGGGATCGGCGCGAGGAACTGCTGATTTGCCAGCGAGACCATGTTGTCCAAATCGAAGTAGAACGACTCGTAGCCCAGATAGCTCAGGAACTTGCCGACCGTGATCGTGACGGCGCCGCTGGGGGCGTAGGCGATGTACGCATCGAGCAACGTGAGTTCGCCGCCCTCCGGGTTCACCCCGCCCTCGGACGAAGGCCGGTAATAGGCGCTAAGGGTCGCGGTCACCGGCGTTTTCGGCGGCGTGATCACGGCGCCGAACAGGGCCGCGTCCAGATTGCCGGAATCGGCGGTGCCGGCGCCGGAGTAGGACCATTGCTGATACGACGCGGTCGCCCATCCCGTGATCGTGACGGTGTCGTTGAGCTTCATTTGGGCGAAGGCGGGCGACCGCGCCGCAAGCGCTGCGAGCAGGCCCAGACTATGACGGAATTTCATTTTGATGGATGTCGTTGATTTGCTGGTTTACCGGGGCGCGTGGGCGCACCCTTCACGGGGCGCCTGCTAGCAGCAACCTTGCCAATTCGGCGGCAAAGGGGGGCGATGGCGGGCCCTCGCGATGAAATGATTTCATCGTGAGAAAAATTCACCGCCGCGGGGGGCGGCGAAAGACGGCGGTCCGCCGCGTCAGAACAGCCGCAACGGATAAGCGCCGGAGCACACGCGCGCGGCGATGGCCGCGGCGACGCGCGGCCGGTCCTCCCGGTAGGTGACCCCGAACCAATCCGCCTCCGTAGGAAGCACGTCCACCCGCGCCTCGCCCGCCGCGATCAGCTCGGCCACCGACGCCGGCAGATAAAATTCGGCCTTCGGCTCGGCGCCCCGCGCCTGCAGGAAGCTCCGCAGCCCGCGCCCCAGGGCCGGGAACAAGCTCGGGGTGAACCCCCAGCAATTCATCGAGACGATCTCGTCGCCCCGGTACGCGCGGCCCGCACCGACGTCGGCGGCGGCAATGGCTGTGCGCTCGACGATGGACACGAGGTGCCCCGCCTCCACCCGGCCGACGCCCCGGGAGACGGTGCCATGCTCCGAAAGCGTGCGGTCCAGCCGGAATCCGACCATGGCGAATCGGGAGGGCTTCTCTTCGGCCAGGCCCTGCATCCGCAAAAATTCCGCGAGGCGTCGGAACGAATCCGCCCCGTAGAAATCGTCCGCGTTAATGACGGCGAACGGCTCGCGGACCGTCTCGCGGGCGCACCAGACCGCGTGCCCGGTTCCCCAGGGTTTGATCCGGTCCGCTCCGGGCGCGAAGCCGTCGGGCAGATCGGCCATCTCTTGGAAAACGGTGGCGACGGAGACCTGTCCGCGGTACTTCGCCGCCACCTGGCGTTCGAACACCTCCTCGAAATCCCGCCTGATTACAAAGGTAACGCGCCGGAAGCCGGCGCGCAAGGCGTCGAAAACAGCGTAATCGAGGAGGCTCTCCCCGGAGGGACCCACCGGATCGATCTGTTTGAGGCCTCCGTAGCGGGAGCCCATGCCTGCGGCGAGAACGAGCAGTTCCATCGGTGAAGATTGCCAACTTCCGCGGCGCCCATCAAGAAAGGCCGCGCATGGCTCAAATTCCCACCCAATTCGAAGGCGTCACGGCCTTGACGAAGGCAAACGTGTACTTCGGCGGCAACGTCGTCAGCCACACAGTGCTGCTCCCGGGCGGCGCGAAGAAAACCCTGGGGCTTATCCGCCCGGGATCGTATCACTTCGACACGGGAGCCCCGGAAGCGATGGAGATCGTCGCCGGGATCTGCCGCGTGACGCCGGACGGCCAGGCCGCGGTCCGGGACTACGCCACCGGTTCGCGTTTCGAAGTGCCCGGGAGGAGCGGCTTCACCATCGAAGTCCGCTCGGGCCTCTGCGAATACGTCTGCTCCTTCCTGACCTGAGCGTGGGCCGGCCCCGCGGATTTCGCGGAGCGCGGCTCGTCAACGCCGGCGCCAGACGAAACGCGAGGCGCCCAGGCTCGAATCGTCCTCTCCCCGGCTGAAGATCCGGATGGCGGCCCAGGCGAGGATGCCGATGAACACGGCCAGCGCCGCCATCGAGAACGCGGGCGGGCACAGAAATCGGGTGATCGGCGGCGCCGGCCGGGTCGGCAGGATCGCCCCGCGCATCAGATCGATGGCGTAGGTCACCGGATCGAACAGGGCGGCGATCCGCATCCAGTGGGGAGCCACCTGCAGCGGATACAGGGCGCCGGAGAGGAAAAACATCGGGAGCAGCACCGCGTTGCTTACGATGGGAAAAACCGTGGTTGAGGTGAACCGCGCGGCCACGGCCACGCCCATCGCCGAAAATACCAAGGACGCAGCGAGCATGGCAACGACCAGTTCGAGGAGGGGGAGCGGGCCGAGGCGGACGCCGACCAGCGGGGCGAACGGCAGGATGAGGAGCGCCTGGCAGAACGACTGCAGCCCCCCGGAGGCGATCTTGCCGAGGGCCACCGCAGAGCGGGGGATCGGTGCGACGAACACGGCTTTCAAGAAACCGATCTGCCGGTCAAAAACGATGGCGATGGCCGCGAACGTCGCCGAAAAAAGCAGATTGAGGCCGATCACCCCGGGGAAGATGAACGCCCGGTAGCTGACGGCCATCCGCGAATCGGCCCCGAGCCCCGCGCCGAGAACGAAAAGGTAAAGGAGCGGCTGGGCCAGTCCGAAGACAAGGCGTACCCGGTCCACCCAGGCCCTCTTAAGGTCGAGGAGCACCATCGCATAGACGCCACGGATCATCGGGGCGGCCCTCCGTGGCGGCGATTCGGGGCGGCAGCCGGGCCGCTGTCGAGCCCGCGCCCGGTCAGGCGAACGAACACATCCTCCAGGCTGGGCTCGTGCAGCTCCACCCTGCGCACCTTCGCCGGGAGATGGCGGACCAGGTCGGGCACGAGCGCCGCCGGGTCCGCATGGACAATCATGAGGCCTTCCGGAGAGGATTCGGGCGCGAAGCCGTGGTCGGCCAGCCAGCGGCGCGAGTTCTCGTCGTCGTCGGTCTTGAGCCGGATCACGCCGCCGCCGATGCGGTCCCTCAGCGCCCGCGGCGTGTCCAGCGCCACGATGCGCCCGCCGTCGATCAAGGCGATGCGGTCGGCGATCTCGGCCTCCTCCATGTAGTGGGTCGTGAAGAAAACGGTCCGGCCCGCCGCCGCGAGGGTCCGGACCTGGGCCCAGAACAAGCGGCGCGCGTCAACGTCCAGCCCGAGCGTCGCCTCATCGAGAAACAGGATCCGCGGGTCGGTGACGAGGGCTCGGGCAAGCTCGAGTCGTCGCCGCTGGCCGCCGGACAGCGTGCTTGCGGGGCGGTCCGCGGCGTCGGCGATGACGAGCTGCTCCAGCAGTTCGCCGGCCCGCCGCCGGGCGGCGGTCCTGGGCAATCCGTAAAGCAGGCCCATCAGCAGCAGATTGTCGCGCCCGCTGAGACGCTGCTCGAGCGCCGGCTCCTGAAAAACGATCCCCATGGAGCGCCGGATCGCCGCCTGATCGCGGACGACATCGAACCCCAGCACGGAGGCGCTTCCGGCGGTCGGCGCACGCAGGGTCGCCAGGATCGAGAACAGGGTGGTCTTCCCGGCGCCATTGGGCCCCAGCAATGCGAAGCGCTCGCCGGGTTTGACCATCAGGTCGATCCCTTTCAGCGCCTCGACCGGTCCATACCGCTTGACGACTCCTCGAACCTCCACGGCGGCGGAGAGGGGGGCGGGGTCGGAAGCCATCGGCCCCAGCACATCCGGAGGGTCGCCGAGCGCAAGCTTGCGGGCGGGCCCCGAACGCGGGACTTTGCAAGCGGCCCAAAATCCGCTTGGCTCGGGTTCGTCATGGCCCAGACCGCACCGCCCCAGCCACCCCTCCGAAGCTTCATCTACCTGCTTTTCCTGGGCGTATGTCTCCTCACGCTCGCCTTGGTCGTGCGCTCCGGGATCTTCGAATACAAGCACCCGGCCGAGCCGATCAACGCGGCCATGCGCGCCGCGCTCGCGGAGGAGCAACCGGAGCTCACGACCAAGGACGCGCTGGAGATCGACACGCGCTTCCCCACCGCCGCGGAGGCCGACTCCGGCCTGCGGTTTCTCGTGCGCAATCCCGGAAACGGACCCCGGCCTAGACGCGGAGACCTCCTTGTCGTCCGGTACGCCGGCCGGCTGCTCGACGGCACGCCCATCGATTCGACCTATGTCACGGCGGCTCCGCTACGCTTCCGGCTCGGCTCGGGCGCCGTCATCCACGGCTTGGAGCAGGCCTTCGCTGACATGCGGCGGGGCGAGAAACGCACGGTCATCGTCCCCTATTGGCTGGGTTACGGCGTCGCCGGCAAGCCGCCCAAGATCCCGCCGAAGGCGACGCTGATCTATGAGGTCGAGCTGATCGATTTCACTCCGCCGCCGGGCCCGGGCTCATAACCCAAGCAGGCTGCCCGAGCGCTTGATCCAACGCTCGGCGTCCCTCCAGCCGGGGCACACGCGCTCCACGTGACCCCAGAATCGGTCCGAGTGGTTCATCTCATGGCGGTGCATGAGCTCGTGGTGGATGATGTAATCGCGGACGAATTCGGGGGCTTGCACGAGCCTCCAGTTCAGGGAGATCGTCCCGCCCGCCGAGCACGAGCCCCAACGCGACCGCTGGTTGCGCACGGTCACATCTTTCACCTCCACGCCAGCCTCCGCAGCCAGCTCCCAGGTTCTCGCAGTGAGCTCGACCTTCGCCCGCCGCAAGAAATGGGCTTCAAGGATCGGCCGCAGGTCCCCTTCGTGGCGGGCAACCCGAAAAACGTCGGCCGCGAGGCATACGCAGGGGCGCTCGCCGGCATGCGCCAGGCGGATCTCGGCCGGCTCCCCCCGCCAAAGGACCCGCGTGCCCGCCCTCCACACAGCCGGCGGGCCGGGGCGTCCGCGCTGCCGCTCGGCGGCCCGCTCCAGCCAGGCCCGGTGATGCTCCACGAAGCGCCGAGCTTCCCGCTCGGAGCCTCGCACCGGAATGGTGGCGACCGCCGTTCCGTCCCTGTGCAGGGTCAGCCGGTATCGGCGCGCCCGGGCGCTGCGGACATAGACCACCTCCAGCGTCCGTGCGTCGAAGTGGGAGGATTCGCTCACGATTGCGGTCCGTCCGAAGCGAACGCGGCTTGGCTGACCCGGCCGTCCAGGTCGAAGGCCTCCACGCCGAACAGGGCGTCATCGGGCGAGGCCGGGAGGACGACCTCCGTCCGGCCGCGGCGAACGTCGAGATGGTGCTCCCAGAAGGGAGCGAGCGTATCGCGCCACACAACCCGATATCCGGCGAGGTACGGGTCGGAGTCGGCCGCCCACCGCAGCGTTGGCGCGGCTGGCCGCCGGATATCGATCCGCACCCGCGCCGGCGGCGCGGGCGCCCGGGCCAGCTCGGCCAGCACGGCCGCGTTCACGCGGGCGACGTTCGCCGCGTAGAGGTAATCCATGAAGTCGGTCAGGTCGCCGTACCGGACGCCGCGCACGATCCGCACGTCCTGGTCCAGGCGGCGAACGTCGTCCAGCGGCTCGGTGAAGCGCACGGCGGGATATCCTTCACCGGCAAACGGCAGGTGGTCGCTCTCGCGGCCGTAAGGGTCCGCGCGGAAGACCACCCGCACGGCCAGCGATGGCACGTAGACACGAGCGATCGCGGGTGCCGCCCTGGCGAGCTCTCGCGCAGGCGTGTCGTTCTGACCGCCGGCTCGGATCAGGGCGAGCATGGCCGGATCGAGCGCGGGCGAAGCGGGGATCCCGGGTGCGAACAGCCGCACCGTTCCCCGTTCGATCTTGCCATGCGGTCCGTGGCAGCAGCCGATCGTGTCGTCGTCGAGCATTGCCTGGATGTCCAAATCCCTCTCCCGCGCCTTCCTGGCCCAATGCGTGGAGCCCAGGAGACCCTGCTCCTCGCCCGAGGTCACCAGAAACACCAGGGTTGCGGGAAAGCGATACTGGCTGAGAACCTGCGCACATTCCAGAACCGCGGCCACGCCCGAACCGTCATCGTCGGCGCCCGGCGCCGGGCTGACCGCGTCGAATGGGTCGCTGGCCCTCGAATCGTAGTGGGCGCAGACCACGTACCTCCGCTCCGCCGCATCCGGCCGCGAGCCCGGCAACGTGGCGGCGATGTTTACGATATCGACGGACCGGGTCGATCCGGAAATGACCATCGGTTGCATGAAGCGGTCCACCTCAACCCGTATCCGACCTCCGGTGCGTGCGCTCAGCTTCTCGAATTGCGTCCGGATCCAGGCCCCGGCCGCACCGATCCCGTTTCCGCTGGGCGCGGGATCGGACAGGGTGTTGCGGGTATTGAAGCTCGCCAGGACGATGATGGACCGCTCGATCCGGTCGCCCGAAATCTCCGAAACGATCTGCCGAATGTCCGGATCGGCCGCGGGCGGCGGCGGCGGCGGGTAATCCGCGGCGAGGGCGGCCGACACGAGCGCTCCCACAAGTGACCAGCGCAGAAAACGCATGGGGAAGACTTCTCCATGGCGGGACCCGCCCGCCAAGTCAAACCCGCCGGAGACGCGGACGGTTAACGCACGAACCGGCTGACGAAATGCATCCAAAAAGTCGGACGACAGAGATCCAGGTACAGGGCCGCGCCCTGGGTCAGCATGAATGCGGGCAGCACGATGCGGTAGACGGGATGGACGCGCCGGGTCGCGAGCAGGTCGTGCGCGATCCCGAGCACGATCAGCAGATCCACGCCGACATAGGCGCTTCCGGCACGCGGCAGAATGCCCTGGGGAATCCGCGCAACGCCCGCGGAGGCGACCGCGCAGGTGGCCACCAGGATCAGGCGCCGGTGAAACTCCGGCCGCTTCCGCCAAAGGATGGCGAGGACGAACGGGACCGCGAAGCAGATGAGGTCGTTGAATTGGATGCTCATGAACGGCGCGGCACCCGCCTCGTGCAGCACCCGGGTGTTGAACCGGACCATCCGGAACACCGTGGCGAGGCCGAGCACGGGAATCGCCGCGCCCAGAACTAGGCCGAACCAGCCGATTGTGCGGTGCACGCGCACCCGGCGCACCCTCACCAGGGTCGACTGCAGGATGAAGAAGGCGAGCCAGCCCGAAAAAACCGCGCCGTGAAGGTAGAGGATCCAGGGGCGCGGCGGATGGGCATCGATAAGGTTGTGGCGGACGGTGTGGCTGAAGCCGAAGGCCACCGCGGCTGTGATCAGCAGCGCCATGAAAAAATAGAAATATCGGTCCCACCACGGCGCCGGGCGCTTGATCGGCCGAGGGATGACGGGATCCTGGATTGGGTTCGCGAGCACCGTGAATGCTGATTATGGCTGGGGCGAACACAGGACGCGGTGCATCCGAAGAGTCGCCGACGACCGAGTTGGGGTGCGGTGGGATTGCGGAACGGCTGATAGTTTCCAAATCAGGACACTACCCGATCGCCCGGGGGCTTGACACTCATGGCCGGTTGCGGCACTTCCATCAACTCTTAAACGCTCGAAGTCATGCAACCTACGTTCCGTCCGCATCGCAAAAAGCGCGCCCGCAAAATCGGGTTTCGCGCCCGCATGGCCACCAAAGGCGGCCGCAAAGTCATCGCCTCACGCCGCGCCAAGGGACGCAAGCGGCTGACGGTGGTCTAATCGGCCCAGGTACGCCCGGGGCAACCGGTTACATGCGCTTCCGCCCCGAGCAACACCTTCGGCGTCAGAACGACATACGAGCCGTCCGCGAACGCGGGTTCCGAACCGATTGCACTTCGTTCGTCCTCTGGGCCAGGCGGCGCGATGACGGCGCCGCCCTCGCCCACCCTCGCGCGGGGGTCGTTGCCTCCTCGGCCTCGGTCGGCGGGGCGGTCGCGCGCAATCGCGCCAAGCGCCGCCTGCGCGAACTGTTCCGGCGCCACCAGAGCCGGGTCCCGACGGAGTACGACCTGCTGCTCGTTGCCCGAACGCCGGTCAGGCGCGCAAGCTATCCCGAGCTGGAACGCGCCTTTGCCGCCGCCTGCGCGCGGCTCGCCTCGCATGCGTAAGGTTGCCATCGCCCTCGTTCGCCTCTATCAATGGACGCTCTCGCCGGCCCTACGGGCGGCCGGCGGGCCGGGGAGTGGCTGCCGGTTCTCCCCGAGTTGCTCCGAGTACGCGATCGAAGCTCTCCGCCAGCATGGCGCCGTCAAGGGCGCCTGGCTCGCGCTGCTCCGCGTCGGCCGCTGTCACCCGCTGCATCCCGGCGGCTTGGACCCGGTGCCTCGCTGCGCACGCGTAACGCGCGGCTCCGACGCCCATCAACCTTCAATCAATTTCCGTGGATAAGAAGCATTTCACCCTCGGCTCGCTGTTCATCATCGCGGCGGTAGCCTGCTATTATGCGAGCTATCGCATGTCGCCGCCGCAGCCCAATCCGGCGGCGGTTCATGCGCTCGCGCCTCCTCTTTCCGAGGAACCGGCCACGAACGTCGAGGCGTCCGCCGCCGGGGAAATGCCCGCGTCGCCCGGCGCCGAGGAGCCTGCCGAACCGGAATTCGCGTCCGTCGAGAAAGAGAACGCAGGCGCGAAGATCGTCACCCTCCAGAACGGCTACATCGCCGTTCATTTCACGGACTACGGCGGCGCTATCCGGGATGTCGCTCTTAAGAAATACCCCGCCGCGTTGAACAGCCCGGAGCCCTTTGAGTTCAATGAATTGCACAAGGATCCGCTGTTTGCGTTCGTCGCCTATCCCGGCCTTGATCGCTCGACGCGCTTCAAGTTGGTGCTCAAGACGCCGAACGAGGTGGAGTACCGCACCGTGCTCGGCGGAAAACTGGAGGTGACGCGCCGGTACATCCTCTCGCCGGACCATGGCCCCAAGAGCGATCCGTACCGGATTCGGACCGAAACCGTCTTTCGCAACCTGACCGGCGCCGCCTATGCCCTGCCCGGCTCCCGCCTTTTCGTCGCGCTGGGGACAGCCGCCCCCGTTAACACCGAGGATCGCGGCATGGAGCTCATGTCGGCCTATTATCGGAACGGCAAGTACGAGACGATCGCCCGCTCCAAGCTTGAGTCCAGTCACGGCATCCTTGGCGCCGGCGCCCATCCCGCCCTGCCGGAGATCACCGTATCGGGACCGATGCAATGGGTCGCCGTGGCCAACCAGTTCTTTGTCAACATCCTGACGCCCGATCAGCCGCTGGGTTCCCTGGTCACCCGCCGCGTGAAACTGCTCAACCAGCTTCCCGACACCGACGCGAACGCCTACGGCATCACGGCCGACGCGCAGATCGGGGTCGCCCCCCTTCCCGCACATGGGTCCGAAACGCTGGGCGCCCACCTTTACGTCGGACCGAAGGAATACCACCGGCTCGCCGATCCCGACGTCTTCCATGCCAATCAGGACCGGGTGATGGACTTCGGCGTGTTCCGGTTGATCGCCGCGCTGCTGGTGACCTTGATGACCTGGACCCACGATTGGATCCCAAACTGGGGGGTCGCGATCATCCTGATGACGCTGCTGCTGAAGATCTGCTTCATGCCGTTTACGCTCGCCGCCTCCCGCTCTTCCCGGCGCATGCAGAAGATTCAGCCGGAGCTCAAGGCCCTCCGCGAGAAATTCAAGGACAACCCGCAGAAGCAGCAGTCCGCCACGATGGAGCTGTTCAAGAAGAACCGTGTGAACCCCGCGGGCGGGTGCCTTCCGATGCTGGTGACAATTCCTTTCTTCTGGGGCTTCTACGCCGTCCTGCGCAACGCCGCCGAACTGCGGTTCGCCCACTTTCTTTGGGCCCAGGACTTGACGCTCCCCGACACCGTGGGGCATCTCTTCGGTTTTCCCATCAATGTGCTGCCGATCCTGCTCGGCGTGACCATGCTGGTCCAGATGCGCTTCACGCCCCAGCCGACCGTGGACAGCTCGCAGCAGAAGATCATGAAGTTCATGCCGCTGATGTTCACGGCCTTCTATTACGACTGGTCCTGCGCCCTCTCGCTCTATTCGACGGTGAACGCCATCTTTTCCATCGGCCAGCAGGTGATCGTCAACCGCATGAAGGATCCGGAGCCGCTTCCCGCCGCGGCGGCCGCCGGACGGCATGGCAAAGCGTTGAAAAACGTGACGCCTCGGCGTAGATAACCCGTCCACACATCCCATCTCCGATGGCCGGCCATAGCAAATGGGCAAAAGTCAAGCGGATCAAAGCCGTCGTCGACGTCCGGCGCGGCAAGATCTTCAGCCGCATCTCGCGCGACATCACGATCGCCGCGAGGGCGGGCGGCGGCGATCCGGCGATGAATCCGCGGCTGCGGACCGTGCTCCTTAAGGCGCGCGACGCGAACATGCCGGCCGACAACATCGACCGGGCCATCAAGAAGGGCACCGGCGAGTTGCCCGGCGTCGTATTCGAGGAGATCACGTACGAGGGCTACGGCCCGGGCGGCGTTGCGGTCATCGTCAAGGTCACGACCGACAACAAGAACCGGGCCGCGTCCGAGGTGCGGAGCGTCTTCACGCGATACGCGGGCCATCTCGCGGGCGCGGGCGCGGTCGCCTTCCAATTCACGCACGCCGGCCAGTTCCTGGTCGCCCGGGACCGGGCTGAGGAGGACGCGCTCATGGAGGCGGCGCTCGACGCCGGCGCCGACGACGTGCTCGCGAGCGAGGAGGGCTACGACATTCGTTGCAACATCCATGCGTTCGACAAGGTGGCCCATGCCCTCGAACAGAAGGGGGTGAAGACCGACAGCGCGGAGATCGCCTACATCCCGACGAGCACCGTCCCGGTGACCGACGTGGGCATGGCTCGGACGCTTGCCAAGCTGCACGATGCCCTGGAGGAGCTGGACGATGTCCAGCAGGTCTTTTCGAACGAAGAGATGGACGATGCGGTGGCCGACGCCGCGCAGGAATAGGCGCGCCGCCGGCCTGTCATAAGGCCCCGGGGTTCTTGCTACCCCCGGCTGCCGGCCTGATGATGGACGGACCGATGACGGACGCCGCAGAGGACACTCCCGCCACCGGCGCGGGCCGGCCCGTGCCGGACGACGTGGGTTTGGTCGAGGCGAACGATTTCGTCCATTCCCGGCCGTTCCCATGCCGGAGCGGCCAGCTCTTGCGCGGGTTCACGCTCCGGTACGAGACCTACGGCGCCATGAACGCGACCCGCGACAACGCGATCCTGATCTGCCACGCCCTGAGCGGCGACCATCATTGCGCCGGCTGGCATGCGCCGGAAGACCGCAAGCCGGGCTGGTGGAACAACCTGATCGGCCCGGGCAAGGCGGTGGACACACGCCGCTTCTTTGTCGTCTGCGCGAACGTCCTCGGCGGATGCCAGGGCTCGACGGGTCCGTCTTCGATCGACCCCGCGACCGGGCGCCCGTACGGCATGAGCTTCCCGTTCGTCTCGGTCTGGGACATCGTGCGGACCCAGAAGCTGCTGCTCGACCATCTCGGCGTGGCCGAACTGCACGCTGTGATCGGCGGCTCGATGGGCGGCATGACGGCCATGCTGTTCGCCATCGAATTCCCCGGGTTCGTCCGCCGCGTGATCGCGATGGCCACCACCGCGCGGGAAAGCGCCCAGGCCATCGCCTTCAACGAGGTCGGCCGCCAGGCCATCATGCAGGACCCCGACTGGAACCGCGGCGATTATCCCAAGGGCGGCGGCCCCCGCGTCGGCCTCGCCATCGCACGCATGATGGCGCACATCACCTACGTCTCGGACGCGTCCATGGACCGCAAGTTCGGGCGCCGCAAAAAAAATCCCGCCAACGGCGAGACCTACAACTTCGACGTGCAGTTCGAGGTCGAGAGCTACCTGCGCCACCAGGGCCAGGCGTTCATCAACCGCTTTGACGCCAACTCCTACCTCTACATCACCCGCGCGCTCGACCAGTTCGACCTCGCGCATGCCTACGGCTCGCTCGAGGCGGCGTTCGCCCCCGTCCAGGCCGAGTCGCTGGTCGTCGGC